>DASQJI010000064.1:0-6636 GCA_035631175.1 Parafilimonas sp. | reverse complement strand
AACGCATTAACCGAACCCCTGAAACAAAATCCACACATTTTTGTAAGCCTTACAGGCCCGTCTGAAAGCGATTACAAGCTGCCGGATAACGCAACGCTTTTGCAGAACACGTATGCTGCGCAAAAAACGGCTGTTGCTCCCTACACTGAAAAAGCGATCGCCTCTGAACTTTTGAAAAAGAAACCAGCCGCAGGTACGATTACCAATGAAACAAAAAACAAAACGCTTGGCATAACCGAACTTACTTTTTCTAATGGTGCCAGGGTGGTTTTGAAGCCGACAGATTTTAAGAACGACGAGATCATTCTCACATCGTTTCATAAAGGAGGCACCTCGCGTTATAATGCCGCAGACAAATACAACGCGAATTACGCTTCAACGGTAGTGCAGCAAATGGGCATTGGTGATTTTTCACCCACTGATCTTTCTAAATTTCTTTCAGGAAAAAACGTCACGGTGTCGCCACGCATTGGTGGCTTGACCGCTGGTGTGAATGGAAGCAGCAGTGTAAAAGACTTCGAGACGATGCTTCAACTGATCTATTTGTATTTAACCTCTCCAAGAAAAGACGAAGCTTTGTTTAATGGCTGGAAGGACAAACAAAAGTCTGCCGTCCAGTTTTCTTTGCAGGACCCACAAACGGCTTTTGTTGATACCTTCTATCAAACGTTGTATCAAAAAAATCCACTGACACCCGTGATCGTTCCAAGGCCGGCATATTTTGACAGTATCGATTTGAATCGCGCCATGCAGATATACCACGATCAGTTAAGCGATGCAAATGAGTTCACTTTCATTTTCACCGGAAGCTTAAATGTCGATTCGGTGAAACCGTTGCTTGCAACTTATATTGGTGGACTCCCGCATACAAATAATCAATCTCTTTTTGCTGACAACGGTGTGCGTCCAATAAAGGGCGACATCAACATGAACGTTTACAAAGGCTCGGAGGATAAAAGCCTGATCATAAAATTTTATTCCGGTGAAGTTCCTTACTCGGCTGACCTCGCGTTGCGGGCACAGGCTCTCACTGAGATCCTGAACATCAAAATAATTGATGACCTGCGTGAAAAGCTTGGTGCGATCTACGGCGGTGGAATTTTTGGCGGATTGAACAAACTACCTTACAATAATTACTCGTTCGTACTGCAGTTACCCTGCGGCCCTTCGAACGTTGACACCTTGCTTAAGGCAGCAAACGACGAGATCGAAAGGATAAAAAAGAATGGGCCTGATCAAAGCGATTTGGACAAAGTGAAGAAAACATGGATCGAGCAATACAAAGTTCAAATAAAGGAAAACGGTTTTTGGAGCGGCAAACTACAGGGAATTTATTTCCAGGGCGATGATCCGCAGCGAATATTTGAATACGAGGCAAACGTGAATGCGCTCACGACCGACGATATAAAAAGAACCGCGAATCAATTGCTGAACGGCGATAATGTGATCACAGCGATCCTGTATCCGGAGAAAAAATTGTAAGACGTATGTGTCAAAAGGCCTGTCGGGTTTTCAAAAACCGGCACGTCTTTTTATTTTGGTGCGGGCGTATTATTACCTCCATCCACTAGAAACTTCCACTTACCGCCGGGTTGTTTTTTCCAGATCGTATAGTAGTTGCCATACATGGTGGTGTCTTTAGTAACCAGTTTCCAGTTCCCTAACGTATAACCAATGTCGCCGCTTTTCGATGCTTCAGCTTTGAAAGGTTCCCACGTGAGTTCTTTAAAATCTGTTCTGCTGCTCCAGAATTTTTGTAAAGCAGTTTTACCGATCACGGGCGCCATGCCTTCCTGCGGTTTCACAACGCTATCATCGGCGTAGGAGAGAAGCGTTTTAAAGAAACCGTTTTTCGCGGCTTCATCGCTCATAGCTCTGTCTGTTTGGATGATCTCTTCAGCAGACTGTTTGCTGAGATCAGCTTGCTTTTCGACGCACGCTGCCAGCAAGGAGAACGCAATTACAATTTTTTTCATGCAGAAATTTTTTGTTCATGTGATCAGGCGATTTCATCGTTGTCGATAATTTCTCTTATCGACGCCAGGTGGTGGTCGTCATGTTCAGCCGTAAAGAAAGCCATATCGACCGGCTTCATGTGTACCTGCAATCTTGGATGCATCGATTGAAACTCCTGCGTTTCGTCGTCAAGTGTTTCAAGCCTTGAAATAAAAATAATTCGTTTGAACGCGAACTCATCCAGCAGCTCATGTATCGGCATGTCGTTATGTTGTGCATTGTTTGTTTTGGTATTACTCATATCCGCAGCGCGCAAAGTTTGTTTCCCTGCAATGAAATCATCGATGCGTCCTTCATGCAATTCTTCGAGGTCGCTTAAATGACCGATATGCTCTTTAATGCTCCATTTGCCACCTGGTTTGAAAGAAATCTTATCATCCGGTAATCCATCAACCAGTGCCCGTAATCGAAGTTCTGTGCCCCGGAGCCTTTCGAAAATATTCTGCATCCACCCCGGCGGGATATTGAAAGTAAACTTTCGGTCGGTCCATTTTGTTCGTTGCATGAGCGATGTTTTCCAAATGTACGGCGGAAGCCATCCAACGAAAACGGTTTTAATAAATAAAAAACCCTCTCAATTTGAGAGGGGATATATGAAGTTTCATCTTAAGAACCAAGAACCAAATAACAAGAAACAAGAAACAAGAAATATCAAATGCTACACCAAATAGCCTTCCATGACCGGCGACACGATTGAGATTTGAAATTTTTCTTTTTTATTTGTTTGGATCTTGATATGTGAGATTTGGATTTTGCCTTCATCTCACCTAGCTTCTGCCATCGGGAGAATATCCTCCACATTGTATACACCTGCATCCAGTTTATCCTTTGTTTCGCTGAATGCCGTTAATGTGGTTTCGATATCTTCCTCTGTATGAACAGCAGTGGGGATCAACCGGTAAATTATGTGTCCTTTAGGAATCACGGGGTACACTACGATCGAACAGAATATACCATAGTTCTCGCGCAGATCTGTAACCATTGCGGTTGCTTCCGGTGCACCGCCTTTCATGTACACAGGTGTAACGACTGAATTTGTTTTTCCAATATCAAAACCGTATTCCTTTAAACCGCTTTGAAGTTGCAACGCATTTTTCCAAAGACGCTCTTTTAATTCGGGCATTGAACGCAGCATGTGCAGCCTTTTCAAGTTGCCGATCACATACGGCATTGGAAGGCTCTTTGCGAAGATCTGCGAGCGGATATTGTAGCGAATAAAATCGATAATAGTTCTTGGCCCCGCGATGAATGCGCCGATAGATGCCATCGATTTCGCAAAGGTTGAGAAATAAAGATCAATATCGTCCTGGCAGCCTTGTTCTTCACCCGCGCCAGCACCAGTGTTGCCCAGTGTTCCAAATCCATGCGCGTCATCAACCAGCAGCCTGAAATTATATTTCTTTTTGAGGTCGCATATTTCTTTCAGCCGGCCCTGGTCGCCTGCCATTCCAAACACACCCTCAGTGATCACTAATATTCCACCTTGTCCCTGCTTCTCGATCATCGACGTTGCGCGCTGTAATTGTTTTTCACAATCCTCAAGATCATTATGCCTGAAGACATAGCGGTGGCCCGGGTGCAAACGCAATCCATCGATGATGCACGCGTGCGACTCGGCATCATAAACCACAACATCATGCCGGCCGCAGAGCGTGTCGATGGCGCTCATAATACCCTGGTAGCCGTAGTTCAAAAGGATCGCGTCTTCCTTGCTTTCAAATTCGGCCAGTTCTCTTTCGAGTTGCTCATGGTGATTGCTGTTGCCACTCATCATGCGCGCGCCCATCGGATATGCTAATCCGAATTCGGCGCTTGCCTCTGCATCTGCTTTCCGCACCTCGGGATGATTTGCCAGGCCCAAATAGTTATTGAGGCTCCAAACAATAACCTCCTTTCCTCTGAATTTCATACGGTTGCCAATCTCACCTTCCAATTTAGGAAAGGTGTAATACCCGTGTGCTTTATCACGATGTTCACCGATAGGCCCGTAATGTTTTATGAGCCTTTCAAAGATATCTGCCATGTGTAAAAAAGTTTTCAGAATGAGGAAATGCTGCTAAGCAACCTGGTAACCTGGATAGATCGCGCAAAAATAGAAAAATGACGCGTACGACCAAAGTGTAAGCTTAAGCAAAGCGTTAAAGAATTGGGATTGTGCATCGGTTTTCCACAATCCTGCTGCGTTGTGGAAAAGAAGACCAAATAAATTGAACAAGCTTACTTATTCTGAGTTAATCGATGCCTGCACTTTATATTTGACTAACTAAATCAAGACTGCATGTTCGGAATAAAAGTTATCAAGACAACAGTAAGAACCTAGGAGTAAAAACCATTTGCGAGCAAGAAGACGCGAACAGACATACCCGCAGGTATTTTAATGGGGGATGTGAAACTTGTTATTGAATCTTTCATGCCGAATAACGGAGTCATCTTTTCCGATGGAATTGAAAACGATTTCATAAGATTCAATTCGGGCGCAATCGTTACCATTGGCATTGCCGGTGAAAAGGCGAACCTCGTTCTAAGAACTTGAAGGTAGCTTTACCTTCCTTCTTTATTTAAAACATATGAGAAAACTTTTTATCGTTGCCTGCCTGGTCAGCTGCATTAAAATCGCTGCCCAATCATCATCTTCTGACAGCGGAACTTTCCTTATTCACAAATTTGAACAACACATAGGACGCGAAAAATACACAGTAACCAAAAATGCAAACACTCTTAAATACAATATTGATTTTGCATACACTGACCGGGGTTCGCCGGTTACGCTAAAAGCGATGCTGCAACTCAATCCAAACCTGCAGCCGCTTGCGTTTACAATAAAAGGAGGGACTTCGAGGTTTTCATCCGTGAACGATTCCGTCGTCATTAATAACAAAACCGTAGAAATGAGGATCGACGATTCGTCATTCAACGAGCCACTTCAACAAAACAGTTTCACGATCGCGGGTTATTCGCCGGCGACTGCGCAAATGTTGTTGATTCAATACTGGAAAAAACACGATAAACCTGCAAACATTCACACGATCCCGTTCGGAAGTGTACAGGTAAGAATTGATGGTCTCGATACTTTTTCATTCAACCACAATTCTCTTATACTTGAAAGGTATGTAATAACCGGTTTGATCTGGGGCAATGAATTATTGTGGGCTGATAAGAACGGGCAACTTTATTGTCTTATCACCAACGATGCCGAAGGAGATAAGCAGGAAATGATGCTCGACGCATATGAATCTTTGTTACCGACGTTTATCGACAAAGCTGCCATAGATGGCATGCGTTTGTTTATAAATACTGCAAAGCCATCTTCTCAAAAACATGATGTTATAGCTATAAAAGGTGGCACTATCATCGATGTTGTAAACAAAACTTCAATACCGGGTGGTGTTGTCGTAATTGAAAATGGCATGATCAAAAGTGTTGGCACTGCAAATACCGTAAACATTCCGTCCGATGCTTTTGTAATTGATGCAGCCGGTAAAGCAATACTCCCCGGTTTATGGGATATGCACTCGCATTTTGAGCAGGCCGAATGGGGACCGGCTTACCTCGCCGCTGGGGTCACAACCGTCAGGGATTGCGGAAATGAATTCGGTTATATCAACTCCATTCAAAAAGCAATTGACGACGGCCATGGAATCGGTCCGCATATTTTAAAAGCAGGTATTATTGATGGTAAAGGGCCATATGCATTAGGTATTATCCAGGCAGATACGAAACAGCAGGCGGTTGAGGCAGTTCAACGGTATAACGAGAACGGCTTTGTGCAGATAAAAATTTACAGCTCCATGAAGCCCGAAATCGTGAAGGCTGTCTGCGACGAAGCGCATCGGCTCGGCCTGACGGTGACCGGACATATACCGGGTGGCATGACGCTGCAACAAGGCGTTGATTCGGGCATGGATATGGTAAATCATGTTCAGTATGTCGGTTCTGTGATGAAACCAAATAAAGCCGACAGCCTTATTTCCGTTGATGATTCAACAAATAAAGGCGTACTCGAATTCATAAAAACACACCACGTGGTGATCGACCCTACCCTCGGCGTGTACGAGCTTGTATTTCGTCCCCTTAAAAACAGCATTACGAGCATCGAGCCTGCTTTCTCCACATTACCCGCGCCTTTGCAAAAGATTTTCGTTAACACCGGGATGGAGGATGAAAGATATCTAAGATATGGAAGTATTTTAATGAAGAATTATAAAGCAATTGTAAAAGCTATGTACGATGACGGTGTTCCGATCGTCGCTGGAACCGATATGGATTTCCCCGGGTACAGCGTCGACAGGGAGCTCGAGTTATATGTTGAATCAGGGCTCACACCTATGCAGGCAATTGAAACAGCGACAATAATTCCTGCAACCGTAATGAAACAAGCAAATATTACAGGGTCAATTGAAACTGCGAAGCGGGCAGACATTCTTATCATTGATGGTGATCCTCTGCAGGATATCCGAAACCTGCGCAAGGTGGTCACAATAATAAAAGATGGAAATATTTATGATCCTCTGCAACTGCATAAGATTGCTGGTTTTAATGTAAAATAACATTTAATACAGGCTATTTATAGCTCCGTTTTGAAAATCGCTAAGATGATTGCTTTTTAAACAAACGGTTTTT
>DASQJI010000063.1:0-13579 GCA_035631175.1 Parafilimonas sp. | reverse complement strand
CCCGTCATGTCTGTTACTTTTCCGCCAGCTTCTTCTACTATCAGGAATCCGGCTGCACTATCCCATGCATTCAACTTGTGCTCGTAAAAACCATCGAAGCGGCCTGCCGCGACCCAGCAAAGGTCCATTGCGGCGCTGCCTAACCTGCGCACCGGCACACCCTTGCGAATAAACTTGCTGAACACTTCGAGTGGCCCGTTCGGCATGTCGAGGTAGGTATAAGGAAATCCTGTTACAAGGCAACTGTTGAGCACATGCTCGGTCGTGCTCACATGAATGCGTGCATCATTCAGCGTTGAACCGAAACCTCGCTGCGCAAAAAAGAATTCATTGATGAACGGGTTGTACACAGCACCCAATTCAATTTTACCTTCTATTTCAACGCCGATGCTTACACAACATAATGGAATATGATTGGCGTAATTTACCGTTCCGTCTATCGGATCAATGATCCATTTATAGGTGGAGTCTTGTACGAGCTCGCCTGATTCTTCACTCAGTATTTGGTGGCCAGGAAAGTTTTGTTTGATGATCGCAAAAATCACCTCTTCACTCTTATGATCCACTTCGGTAACAAGATTGTTGATCCCTTCTTTGCTGCTGATAGAAAAACTGCGGGTTGAGTAATCTTTTATAACGGCTGCCGCGGCTTCCGTTGCCTGTAATAGTACCTGTTTAAGCATGCGCAAATATAGAATTCTCGTTCGCTTTTGTGATTGCTGCTAAAGTGACCGGTTACGGTTTCGAAAAAATTCATCGTAATTCGCAAAAGCGATGCAGGTTTCGATAATCATAGTTAGCTACAACGTAAAATATTTTTTAGAACAATGTATTTATTCGGTTGAAGCTGCCTGCAAAAACCTTAATGCAGAAATAATAGTTGTTGATAACGCGTCTTCAGATGGAAGTGCAGATTATCTAAGCTCGAATTTTCCACAGGTGACTTTCGTTAAGAATGAAATCAACCACGGTTTTTCGAGGGCTAACAATAAAGGCTTGTCCCTGGCGTCCGGAGATTGTATTTTGTTTTTGAATCCTGATACGATCATATCTGAAAACAGTATAACCGCTTGTTTGGATTTTCTTTCAGCGCAGCAGGATGCAGGTGCAGTGGGCGTGCGGCTGGTCGACGGCAGCGGAAATTTCTTACCGGAAAGCAAGCGCTCCTTTCCGTCGCCGATGGCATCGTTTTATAAGTTAACCGGGATATCGTTGCTGTTTCCACGATCACCGGTCTTTAACCGGTATGCGCTGGGCAATTTGCATGAAGACGAAATTGCTGAAGTCGATGTTCTCCCCGGTGCATTCTTTATGGCACGCAGGCAAATGTTGACCGAACTTAACGGTTTCGATGAAAACTTTTTCATGTATGGGGAAGACATTGATCTGAGCTATCGCATAAAAAACTCGGGCTGCAAAAACTATTACCTTGGCACAACTGTCGCCATCCATTTCAAGGGTGAGAGCACACAAAAAGATCGTCCGGCCTATCGAAAAAATTTCTACCATGCGATGAAAATTTTTGTGGATAAACACTATTCGAAGGCATCGGCTACGTTTCTAAAAACGGCGATCTCAGCTACAACATTTTTCTCATCGTTCAAAAGAACTATACAAAAAAATAACGATCTCGGTAGTGCACATTTTTTGTTAGTCGGTGCTGACGACGATATTCAATCAGCGGAGAAAATATTGTTGCCTCTACACTATTCGTTCGAAAAAATTCATTCTCTTTCACAACTGCATCAAACATCAAAGTTCAAACATCAAACTTCAAACCTGGTCTTCTGTACAGGCAAACTATCTTATGGCGAGACCATCGACTTCGTGACGCGAAATAATAACCGGTTTTCATATTACTGGCACAAAGGAGGTTCGAAAAGTATTACGGGCAGCAGTAGCAGTAATACGATGGGTAAAATATATCATCTTTGAACGCTTTATTCATTAGCTTCGTAGCTAAATCAAAAGATTGATATCACTGATGGCGATATTTGACATCAATCTCCCCCAAACGATTCTAAAAACTTTGCGCTTGCCGCAGAATGACCCACAACGACAGCAGTTGCGGGTGCTGAAAAAATTGCTGCATAAAGCGCGTTTTACAGAGTTTGGACAACAGTACCGTTTTGATGAGATCTTACTTCAGCAGGATCCTATCAAGAAGTTCCAGCAGAACGTTCCGTTATACAATTACAGCAAGATCTATAAAGAGTGGTGGCATCGCACGCTCGAAGGAATGCCCGATGTGTGCTGGCCCGGTAAAATAAAATATTACGCTCTTAGCAGCGGCACGAGTGAAGCTGCAAGTAAATATATCCCGATCACCAACGATCTGCTTAAAGGCAACCGGGTCGCGATGATCAGGCAGATCCTTACGCTTCGCAATTACGAAGACCTGCCAATGCGTTCAATTGGAAAAGGGTGGCTTATGCTGGGCGGCAGTACTGCATTACAAAAGGGCGCTGGTTACTATGCCGGTGACCTCAGCGGCATCACCGCCAAAAGAGTTCCTTTCTGGTTTCAGCCTTTTTACAAACCGGGAAGAAAGATAGCGCGGCAAAGAAACTGGACACGCAAGCTCAATGAGATAGTGAAAAAAGCTCCCGAGTGGGACATCGGTTTCGTTGTTGGCGTGCCGGCATGGATACAGATGTGTATGGAGATGATCATTGAACGTTACAAGCTCAACACCATTCACGACATATGGCCAAACCTCGCAATTTTTGTGCACGGTGGTGTGAGCTTTCAACCATATAAGAAGGGTTTTGAGAAACTGGTTGACAAACCACTTATTTATGTAGAGACCTACCTCGCAAGTGAAGGTTTTCTCGCATACCAGGACCGACCGCATGCAAGCGGAATGCGCCTCATAACGAATGAACACATCTTCCATGAATTCATCCCGTTTGACGACAAAAACTTTGATGCGAACGGTGATCCTGCTGGGCATCCGCAAGTGCTTACCATCGGCGAAGTGGAAGAAGGAAAAGATTACGCGATCCTTGTAAGTACCAGCGCAGGTGCATGGCGGTATCTCATGGGCGATACGATTCGATTCACTGACAAAAAACGATGTGAGCTTGTAATCACCGGCCGCACGAAACATTATTTAAGTCTTGTAGGTGAGCACCTGAGTGTAGAAAACATGAACCGCGCCATTGAAATGGCAAGCGCTGAAATGAACATTTCCATTCCTGAATTTACAGTTGCCGGCGTTCCATATGGCAACTTGTTTGCCCACCATTGGTATGTGGCCTGCGATGACCCGGTAAATGCCGAAACTTTGCGGCATAAAATCGATGACAATCTTAAACAGCTCAACGACGACTATGCAACGGAGCGCAAACATGCATTGCGGGAAGTGAGACTCGATGTGCTTAGCGAAAAAACGTTCATTCAGTTCATGCGGAAGATGGGGAAGGTCGGCGGCCAGCATAAATTTCCGCGCGTGCTGAAAGGAAAGATCCTCGAAGACTGGAGGAAATTTTTAAAAGAACAATTGGTTGAACGCTGATAAAAACCTCAAACTTCAAACGTGAAACCTCAAACTCAATTTGCCGGCAACGTACTGTCAGGCACATTGATTGGACCCTTTGCATTCGTGATGGTCCACGTTCTGAAATTTTGATCCGCAACAAGGCCGGTTCCATCAATTTTTTCATCGGGTTTGCGGATATGCACCGGAACATTCGTATAGATCTGCTCCCTGTTTTGGTCCCACCAAAGTTCTTCGCAGCGTAAAGTGTCACCTTGCATATTAAAAACGATCACACTGTCGCGCAGATAAACCAGGCGTTTATTCGTATAGTACAATCCATACTTTGCAAAGAGCCTGCTCTGGATCTTTGTAGTATCATAAAAATCTACATGGAGTGAATTGGGAAACTCGGTTTTTGGTGTGTCGGCTAAAACGGTCCTCGTCATCAGAGGCGCAGTGAGTCTTGCTTTTACAATTCCATCCTGGCTTAAGTAGCTGTCTACGTTGGTTGCCTTATCGACCGGTACCGGTTTTTTTGCAAGATTTTGTACTTCCTGGTAGTTGTTTGCGCAACTGAGAATAAAGCAGCACCCTAAAAAAGCCATTACATTTTTTGGAAAAATGCGTTGGGGCGAGCTAATCATATTTTCTCTTGATAAACCAAACATCACTTAAAGATAAGCCGAGCGAAAATTTGAAGAAGTTTTCTGTGATGTTATTTACGGTGCTGCCACGTTTACCGACTTCGACGGCAGTGTTTATAGTCGTAAACTGCCTGTCGTACGATCTGAATCTTCGTAGATTAAATGAAAATCCGACTGTGTATGCATGTACTTTGTATCCGTTTCCATCGGCATTGATATAGTCCTGGCCCGTATAATAGCCTACTCGATATGTACCGCGGCTTAATACACTTCCGTTGGTTAGCGGAGATGGAGAAAATTCTATACCAGCACGCAGGAACCAACTATCGGACAATTGATCCGGCAGGCCGTAATAGCGGTACTTCGTCCATTTTGTAGATGTATAATCTGCGCCGATTGACCACTTGTTGAGTTCGAATGCCGTATTGCCGATAGTTTTTGTGAGCATGAAGCCTGCGGTGTAAGTAAGTGGCACATTTATTTTTCCGGCGGTGTCAGCAATTTTTAGTATGCTGTCATATTGCCTCATTGCTCCTCCGTCTGTATAGTAGAATGTTTCCCTGGTAATGATCTTCGATACATTTAACTCCTGTTCAAAAGTTCCGGAACCCCCGATGGTCAAATGGTAACTCTCCCGGTTTTTGGTGTATGCATTGATGCCTTGCTTCAACTTCAGATTGAACTGAACACCAGGATTAAAAAAGACTCCCCAAAAATGGCTTGTGTCCGTTGAATTGGACATATAGTAACGAAGGCTGTCGGCCGGAAAATTGATTTTAGTGCTGATGTTTTTGCTCCCCCATTCGTAGCCTGCATTTAAACCAAGACTCATGCTAAGATTTTTTCCCGCCCATGTTTTTCCGATCCCGGCAAATACCTGGTTCATTCCACCGTCTCCTTCATACAAATTGTGCACGCTGTCTGTTACGCCAAGACTGTCATAAAACAAGGTTTTGCTTTGCTCCACGCTGTAGTTAACACGCGTGTACGGCCTGAGGCCAAATACCAACGCGGTCCTTTTTCGGTTTAACGGAATTCCTAACTGAAGATACGAGGGCAGAAAGTTCGTGGAATTATACTTTGCAACCGGATCCGCACTTCGCAAAGTTCGGTCGTCAATGCTCAGGCTGAAATCGTAAGTGACCCAACTCAATGATCCATAACTGGCCGGGTTCAGCGTATTGAGCGCCTGGTAATTCGTATATGCTGCCGAAACCCCTCCCATTCCGCGCGACGTAATATGTTGTTGCGGGTACAAATCGCCTAAACCATAGCGCGAGAACGGAGAATTTTCCTGGCCGAAAGCAACGTGTGAAAAAAATAAGAGAAGAAAGAAAAAAATATAATTAGCCGTTGGTTTCACTAATTGCATAGAGACCTTTAAAGATTAAATAAGGGCTTGCAAATATCTTCTTTTTGAGATGAGGCACAAAAAAGCCCATATCTCCCCCGGTTAAATGGACGTTAAAGTTGCTGTATCTCAAGCCGTATTCATCAATGATGCCCTCGATCTCGTGAGTAATTCCAAGTATAACACCGCTTAGTAAATTCGTGTTGGTGTCATATCCGATCAACGGAAAATTTGCGTTGGGTTTTGCAAGCGGAAGTTTGGCGGTAAAAGTATGCATCGCTTTAAAACGCATTTCAAGGCCCGGTGAAATGCTTCCTCCCAAAAATTCATGAAACTTATTTACAAAATTGTATGTGATGCACGAACCAAGCCCGATAACCAGGTTGTGCTGATTGGGATAGAAATGCACCGCGCCGGCCACGAGCGCAAGCCTGTCGGCGCCGATCGTTTCCGGTTTGCCAACTGGTGTTCTGAATGGCAATTTAGACTGGTAGGAAAGTTTGTGAAATCTTGTCTTTACCGCAAGAATATTTTCGATCTCCGGGTTATGGTCGATCACCGATGAAAGGATCGATTTAGATGGCTGATATTGTTGTAAAACTTTTTCAATACTTGACGGATCATCATTTTCAAGCACGAGTACCTCTTTCAATTCATCATCATTAAATACAGCATATTTTAAACGGGTATTGCCAAAATCCAGGCAGAGTGTGGTTTGCATGCAGCTTATTTTTTTCCAATGCCGGGGTCAAATCCTTTTAGCTCCCTGAAATGCCCGTTGAGTTGTATTCTCTTTTTTAAATTCTCAACACCGGCTACGAGCGGAATTATTTTTTTCAGGTGACGGCGTAAATATTCCACGCGCTGATCTTCGCGCAATAAATTAAGCAGCTCATATTCTTCTTCAAGTGAGAGGCCGGCGTGATGCGCTATGTCAAAACTTTTCAGTTCGGCGTCAGGTTTATTAAAGTCTTTCTTTACGTGCAGCAAAACATGAAGCTCGCGTATCGCATCGATCACCTTTTGCACGTGCTTGCTGGTGCCATTCTCATCAGCAGAGAGATGTTTAACAATTGCGCCACTGTACAGTTTCGCAGGGATCGAATCAATAACTTCGAGAATGCGAAAAACGCTCACGCCCTTAGTAGTGATATCGAGGCGCCCATCGTCATATTGCTTCACAATGTCTTCAATTGCTACAAGGGTGCCGGTTTCAGATATTTTGTTTTTTATCACCGCGGGAATTCCAAACAATTTTTTGTCTTTGTTGCATTCCGCGATCAGTTGTTTGTAACGTTCTTCAAAAATGTGAAGATTCACTTTTTCCCCCGGGTACACCACAAGCTCAAGAGGAAATATGGGAATAAAGTTTGTCATAATGCGAGCAAAAGTAAAGATGCCCGTATTATGTACTTCCATAATCATTCCGCTTTATTTTTGCTCGTGTAAATTGTGGCGTTGAAGCACACCTTCTCAAATATTCTTCTCAGCAGGACAGACAGCATTGGAGACATGGTGCTCGCTCTCCCGATGGCCAAAGCGTTAAAAGATCAGTTTCCCGACATGAAAGTGTATTTTCTCGGAAGGGATTATACACAACCAGTAGTCGAAGCTTGTTCTTATACCGACGGATTCATTAAACTGGAAGATTTTTTACAAACTCAAACGCTCATAAACGGCGAACCGGTCAGCGCGATCGTTCATGTAAAACCGTTTGCACCGGTTGCGAAGCGTGCAAAGAAATTGGGCATTGAATGGAGAGTTGGTACGAATCACCGCGTCTATCACTGGAATACCTGCAACAAGCTGATCAATCTGAGTCGCAAAAAATCAGATTTGCACGAAGCTCAATTGAACTTGAAATTGCTGGAGCCTTTTGGCATTGACAAAGAATTTTCTCTGCAGGACATCAGCGACTCTTATGGCCTCACCAACCTTGACCCTTTGCGAAAAGAATTCGCTTCGTTGATCGATAGGACTAAATACAATCTTATTTTACATCCGAAATCGCGGGGCAGTGCGAGAGAATGGGGACTGCAAAATTTTATCAGGCTGGTAAAGGAACTCGATCCCGCGCGGTATAAGATATTTGTAACAGGCACAACGGCTGAACGTCAGATCTTGCAGCCATTAATCAATGAAATATCGCACAAGGTTACAGACATTACAGGTGCCATGGAACTGGGGCAATTTATCAGTTTCATTTCAGCATGTAATGGTTTGATCGCCGCGAGTACGGGGCCGCTGCATCTTGCCGCTGCAATGGGCAAAGACGCTTTCGGTATTTATGCGCCAATCCGACCGCTGCATCCAGGACGGTGGGGCCCAATCGGCAAATGCGCCGAAGTTTTTGTACTGGATAAAGAATGCCATGACTGTGCAAAAAACCGCGCTCCATGCCATTGTATTGCAGAAGTTCACCCGGCATGGGTAAAGGCTAGCCTTGACTCTAAAGCCGACGCGCTGCATAAAACGGAGTTTATACATGCGAATTAACGTTTCAAAGTTTCTTAATGCAGTGTCCAACCTGCGCAACTGGCCGGAATATGTGTTTCATAAGCGCGAAGTACAACAAAGGCTGTTGCATTTTGTTACAAAGCCGGTCCCGGTAAAATTGGAAGTGAATGCTGAGAATTACCCTGTATTCAAAGAAATTTTTATAGAGGATTTTTATAAGACAACTAAATTATTCAGCAACCTGCCGGCGAAAATAACCGTGATAGATATCGGCGCCAACGAAGGTTTTTTCGCAGCGCTCGTGCTCAGCAAGGTGAAGGACGCCGTTGTTTATGCGTTTGAACCGTTGCCATCAAATGTGCGGAAGATCGAAAGGCTCAAAGAAATAAATCCTTTCGCGGAAAATAAGATCATCATCGACGCAAAAGCGGTCACAGATGGAAGCTCTCAAACGGTAGAATTGTTCACACAAGAGGAGAGCGCAGAAAGTTCAATAGCTTCGATCTACCGGGAATTTGATGCGAGAAACCTGAAGAGCCTCCATGTACCTGCGATCACACTCAGGAATATCATCGATGACAACAAGCTAGCTGAAGTGAATTTATTAAAGCTGGACTGTGAGGGCGCCGAGTATGAAATTTTATACAGCACGGATGCGATCGCATTGAAAAAAATAAAACGAATGCTGATCGAAGTGCATCCCCTGGATGATGCGAAACGAAACGAAAAGTATCTCGCATCTTTTCTTTCCACAAATGGATTTACGACGGAGACAACGCCATTTCATAATGGATGCTACTCGATGATCGCTGAACAAAACTGATGCATGCACGATGACAAAAAGATTTTGGTTGATGTAGAACGAATGCGATATCCCAATACCGGGCTTTACTATTATTGCCTGCACCTGGCCAACGCTTTGCAACAGCAGCAAGCCAGGCACAAAGCACGTCTTGGTTTTTACCTTCGAAAAGAAACGAAGTCGTTGTTTCCAACCAATAACTTGAATCGCGTTCAATATTCTTTGGATAAACACCATATGTCTTTCGCGGGAAAGTTTGACGTGTGGCACTGCACATTCCAGGGATCGAATTATTTCCCGGCCAGTTCAAAAGCTAAGATCGTGTTTACCGTTCACGACCTCAATTTTCTGCATGAGAAGTTGCCTGGCCGGAAACAAAGAAAATTCCTCGACGCACTTAAGAAAAAGGTTGATCGTGCTGATGTGATCATCACCATTTCTGCGTTTGTAAAAACCGATCTGCAGGCGAATTTAGAAGCGGATGATAAGAAAATAAAGATCATTCACAATGGGTGCAACATTAACACTGATTCAGCGGCATCTACTCCGGCAGTCATCCCGCAGACTCCTTTCATCTTTACGATCGGTGCCATTACGGAGAAGAAAAATTTTCACGTGTTGCCCGGAATGTTGCTGAAGAATGATCATTGCCTGGTGATAGCCGGCATAACTCATAATGAGCAGTATAGACAAAAAATCGTTGAAACTGCAAAAAGATTAGGCGTACATGAAAGAGTGATGTTCACCGGCGGAATTTCAGAAGGAGAAAAATACTGGTACCTGCAAAATTGCGTGGCGTTTGCATTTCCTTCCCTTGCTGAAGGCTTTGGATTGCCTGTGATCGAAGCTATGCACTTTGGGAAACCGGTATTGTTGTCAAAGGCCACGTCGCTGCCTGAAGTCGGTGGTAATTACGCATATTACTTAGACAGTTTTGAGCCATCATACATGAGTGATGAACTGCAACACGCCCTGGATGATCACGCCGTAAATCACCGTGCCGCCAAGATCATCGAATGGTCTGAGCAATTCAACTGGGACGTTACTGCCCAAAAACATTGGGAGATCTATGAAAGTCTTTTGTAAGAGAATTGTGCAGCTTTCATAGACCTTGATTGATCCGCAATCACACGTCGTCGCTACTAAGCGATACAAGGGGCATGTCAACGCAAAAAATTTATTACTTTACTTCGCATGTTGCATCCTACCATTAAGCAAATCCAGCAAGGTGATATGAAAGCGCTGGCACGGGCCATTTCTTTGATCGAAAATGAAAGCAGCGGATATGGCGAGCTTTTAAAGAATTTGCCCTATTCAGAAAAGAAGATCATCGGCATAACCGGTCCGCCAGGCGCGGGCAAAAGCACGCTTACCGACGCCTTGATCGGCGAGTTCGTAAAGAACAATGAAACGGTGTGTGTGTTATGCGTTGATCCATCTTCGCCTTTTCATCATGGAGCGTTGCTTGGCGATCGAATACGCATGCAATCATGGTACAACAATCCTGCAGTTTTCATACGATCGTTCTCTGCGCGCGGCAGTATGGGCGGACTTCACCCAAAAATTCTTGAAATAACGGAGCTGGTGAAAGCCGCACCTTTGGATCGAATCGTTATTGAAACGATCGGCGTGGGGCAAAGCGAATTAGAGATAGCAGCGCTCGCTGATACAACTGTTTTGGTGTTGGTTCCTGAGGCTGGCGATGAGATCCAGGCAATGAAGTCGGGATTGATCGAGATCGCGGATATTTTCGTTGTAAACAAAGCTGACCGGCCTGGCGCAGCGGAGTTCATGAAAAATCTAATGCAAACCGTTGCGCACGGACACGATGAAAAAGAAACGCCCGTCATTCAAACAATTGCTACAGAAAAAAAAGGTATAGATAATTTGCTCGAGAAAATCATTTTGCATCAGCAGGGTCTTCGATCAAATGAAAAAAAGATCGCTGCCCTGGCAGACAAGGCATACGTGTTAATTCAACAGAAAAGAATGAGGAATGTTAATCGTCAGCAACTCAGTCAGCAGCTACGCGATGCGTTTGACGGGAAAGACTTCAACTTGTATGCGTTTGTTGAGCAGTTCTGAATTGTGAATGGTGAATTGTGAATGGTGAATGGGTTGATCAATTTCGAAGAGTATATCTGAAAATCCTAAATCCTAATTCCTAAATCCTAATTCCGATTGTCAATGGTGAATTGTCAATAGTGAATGGTTGATCAATTACAAACGGTAAATCCTAAATGCTACTGCCTAATTCCTAATTCCTATTTCCTAAATCAGATCTACTCTTCGTTCATCAGCTGCTTTTCCCTCTTCCACCACCTATACCCGATGTAGCCGCCGACGGCAAACGGGGTCAGCATTAAATAAATGATACCGGCGTTGAGCCCTTTGCCAGGTTTTTCACCCAATTGAGAAGCGGTCTTTGTGCAAATTGAACATTGACCAAACAACGACGGCCCTTTAGTGAAAAAAAATAAACACGCGATCAAAACAACAAGCTTCCTCATGTCTCCCAATTTCCCTGCAAAGATAGAAGGTAAGACCTAATTCAGTATCTTTCCCATAACATATTTGACCGCCGGATCGTTAAAGAATAGAACAAAATTTGCAGAGTGATTCAAGTGCAGAAGCGTATGTCGCATTTTAGGAAACTTCCCTCCGCTCAAAAAATCAATTTACTGCCAGATGTGCTCGCGAAGCCGCAGGCCGACGTGTGTGCGCACTGCAATTATGTGAACAAAACAGACTATTCTTTTTGCACCAATTGCGGTTACCCGGTTCATAACAAGTTGCTCGTAGATATTTATCATAAACGTTTGCAGCACCGGACCGATTTGCTATACAAGGCCGAGTCTTCAGTGCTTGTGGCGCGCATTGTTCTTTATATTATGGCTTCGTTCCTGTTGCTTGGTATATTTTTCGTCTTTTCAGAAAGCAGCGAAAAATATTTCATGGTTATACTGGCGGTAATTCTTTCCGCATTGTTTTATTTTCTTGCTTTTTGGAGCCGCAGCAATCCTTTTACAGCGATGCTAACGGCCTTCATCATCCTGATCACTTTTTCGGCGATAAATATTTTTGGAAAATTGGTCGACTCGTTTACGACCCTGAGCGGCGTGATCGGTATGATGTTGTGCCTCGCATTGCTGTTCGTGGTGTTGAAAGGCGTACAGGGCGCCTACCGCGTATCCCTTATCAAAGAAGAACTTCAAACAAAATTATGAGCGTTGCGGAAAGATATTATTGTGAAGCCTGCGATAGTGAAGTGAAAGGTTTTCACCGCTTTTGCCACCACTGCGGGGAATATCTTGGTTACGACGCGACCCGGATCAGCCTCTTTAATCATAGCAAGCTTCAGTCAGCGTTTAAATTTTTTATAATATACCTGTTCGTTTGCCTCGTGGTTCATTTTACCAATTGGTTTGATGAATATGACCGGTTGTTTTGGGTTGAAATACTTCTTGGTTCTGTCACGTTGTACTTTGTTTGGATGAACTTCGGCGAAATTAAACCGGTGCTGCGCTTCCGAAATTTCAGTGTCGTCCGGTTAACGGGGTGCATTACGCTGGCTGCTTTTATGTCGTTTATCGTCAACATCATTGTATCAAAATTGAATATCTCATTCTTTGGTACCGACGCAAGCTATTATGGACGTTACAGCGTTTACACGATACCTGCACTCATAATGGTATACTCGATTGCCATTAATCCCGCGATCTTCGAAGAGCTGGCCTTTCGCGGCGTGATCTACAATTACCTGAACAGTTTCCTCGATGAGCGACTGGTTGTGATAGTCACAGCATTCACTTTTGCGATCATGCATCTTAATTTTATTTCGTTGTTCTGGCTCGTGCCTTTTGGAATTTTAGTCGGTTCCATGCGGCGGCGCTTCGGTACGATCTGGTATGGTGTGATCTTCCATTTTGTATTCAACTTCGTCGCTGTTCTCTTCGATTTATATAAGCAGGGACATCTCTGATAAGCATCGTGGTAAGTTTTCTCCGGTCCATCGCAACCAGACCCGACAACAGCCCGGCAAGGCAATACACTCCATTCATTTTAGACAAGTGGTCATGAATAAACGAGCATAATATTTGCGTTTATCTACAATTCTTAAATTAAAAACGAGTTATGGGACTATTTGATAAAAAGAACGATGGCGGTGAACATAAAGGTGGCCGTTTTAAACAAGCGTTTGAAGCTGCAAAACCGATGCTGCGCCTTTCGCCGGACCAGGAAAATCAGGTCATGAGAATATTTAATGAATTCCGCGATGAAAGGAAGGATCTGAAGAACAGCAGTCGCGAAGACGCACCTGAAGCGATTCGTGCAGCGCGTAAAGAAACAAAAGAAAAGATCATGAGCGTTTTGACCGAAGATCAAAAAAGGATCCTGCAGGAAAATTTGCAGAAGTGGAAAGAACAGGCAGATTAATCTTTCCGCGGACTGTTTGAGCGAAGGGCAAATCTTATCTTCGCGCAAACATTCTTTATGAACCTTCACGAATACCAGGCAAAGGAATTATTGAAAAAATTTAATGTGCCCGTTCAGGAGGGTTATGCATGCAGCGCCGTGCATGAAGTGGAAGAGGCATACCGGCAGATAAAGAATCAGACGCAAAATAATTTTGCTGTTGTTAAAGCGCAGATACACGCCGGTGGCCGCGGAAAGGGAAAAATTTTGGGCACCGAACAACGTGGCGTTGCCGTCGGCAAAAGTCTTGAAGAGGTTGCCACGATTGCCGGAAATATTCTGGGCGGTACACTGGTCACCGTGCAAACAGGACCAGCGGGAAAAAAGGTGAATAAGGTTTTGGTGGCGCAGGATGTGTACTATCCGGG
>DASQJI010000062.1:0-6152 GCA_035631175.1 Parafilimonas sp. | reverse complement strand
TCTTATTGATAAAATCCAATTTCGCGTTTATGATCTCGTCCGACTTGTGGCCTGATAAAACTCTGATCAGCATACTAACCAACCCCTTCACAATAACTGCATCACTGTCAGCTTTAAAATAAATTCTTCCGTTATTCTCGTCTGCGATCAGCCAAACCTGGCTCTGGCAACCTTTTATTTTGTTTCCCTCTATTTTAAATTCAGCTTCTAACGGCTTTAATTTTTTTCCGAGGTCGATGATGTACTCATATTTGTCTTCCCAGCTATCAAACAAAGAAAACTCATCGACAATTTCATCTTCCGTTTCCTGTATCGTCTGTACTGTTTCCATTTGATCGTTTCCCAATTTCCTAATTTCAAAATTGCCGGATTCACTTTAACATCTTAACCACCTTCCGCACTCCTTTAACCAACTCGTCAACTTCTTCCTTCGTGTTGTACATGCCAAAGGATGCGCGCACTGTACCCGGTATTTCCAGCCTGTTCATTAGTGGCTGGCAACAATGATGGCCCGTGCGAACAGCGATGCCATAATTGTCAAGCAATATTCCGATGTCCTGCGGATGAACGCCTTCAACGATGAACGAAACAACACTTGTTTTTTGTTTCGCTGTACCGATCAGCCTTACTCCATCTATTTTTGACAATTCGCTCATTGCATATCGCGTCAACTGTTCTTCATGTGTACGGATATTTTCCTTGCCGAGCGAATTCACAAAATCCAGTGCAGCCTTAAATGCAACAGTGTCTGCGATATTTGGAGTGCCAGCTTCGAATTTATATGGCAGGTCGTTATACGTTGTACCGTCAAAAGTAACCTCCTTGATCATTTCACCGCCACCCATATACGGAGGCATCTCATCTAAGATTTCTTTCTTGCCATAAAGGACACCTACGCCGGTTGGCCCATATATTTTATGACTGGATAAAACAAAAAAGTCGCAATCCATTTCCTGCACGTCGATATCAAGATGGACTGATGATTGCGCTCCATCAACCAATACGACTACATTGTGCTGATGCGCGATGCTGATAATTTCTTCCACCGGATTGATCGTGCCGAGTGAATTAGACGCATGAACGATGGAAACAAGTTTTGTTTTTGAGGTAAAGAGCCTTTTAAATTCATCCATCACCAACTCACCTCTGTCATTGATCGGAATTATTTTAAGCTTCGCTTTCTTCTCCAAACAAAGTATCTGCCAGGGAACGATATTGGAATGGTGTTCCATTGCAGATATGATGATCTCATCTCCTTCCTTAATATTTTGCCTGCCCCATGTTGACGAAACCAAATTGATACCTTCGGTGACACCTCTTGTGAAGATTATCTCCTCCCTATATTTGGCATTGATGAATTCTCTAACAGTGTCTCTTGTTGCTTCAAACGCAGCCGTCGCTTCTTCTGCCAGTGAATGAATTCCGCGGTGAATATTTGCATTGTAGTGCTCGTAATAATTTATAAGCGCGTCCAATACAACCTTCGGCTTCTGCGCCGTCGCTGCATTATCAAAATACACAAGCCTTTTCCCTTTTACCATTCTTTCGAGCACGGGGAACTGCTTGCGTATCTCCGCAACATTATATGACTTTATATGTGGAACTGTTGAGATCATGAATCATTAACGCCTTTAGGCAGGGATCATTAAATTTTTTCTTTAAACGGACTTAGCCAAACAATATTCTCTTAGTCCAAACGCTCTATATCCAACCGCTCATTAATTTTTTGTTCAAGATATTTTCGCAAGGGCTGAGGCTTTACCTGCTCAAGAATGTCTTCAGCAAAAGCGCGTAATAACAAGGCCTTTGCATTCTTTTCATCGATGCCTCTTGTCCGGAGATAAAATAATGCTTCGTCATCCAGGCGCCCCACGGTACAACCGTGCGAACATTTTACATCGTCTGCAAAAATTTCCAATTGCGGCTTCGAATTGACAGATGCAGAATTACCCATTAATACATTTTTGTTCGACTGATATGCATTCGTTTTCTGTGCATCTTGTCTCACAAAAATTTTCCCATTGAAAACGCCCGTTGAATTGCCATCCATGATGCCTTTATAAAATTCGTTGCTGAAACAATTGGGCATCACGTTGTCAACGATGCTATGATTGTCGACGTGCGTTTTTCCATTTACCATATATAAACCGTAAAGATGGCCTTCATTATTTGCCGCCTCGAGTATCATGTTCATGTTATTACGTATTGTTCCGCCGTTAATGGTGACGGTCACGCAATGCGTAAAACATTTACCCACCTGCTGAATATGTGTCGTGCCTACATGATGACAATTAGGCTCCTGGTCCTGCACCTTATAATATTCAAACCTTGCATTCTCATACACGGCGATCTCAATCACTTCGTTTGTAAAGCTTTCATGCTGCCCCTTGTTATAGTATGTTTCGACTAGTTGAACTTGTGCATTCTCCTCAACCACAAATAAACTTCTCGGCTGAACGAAAACATTGTCTTCGATCGTATCGGTGATATGATACACATACACGGGCTGCTCCAATACTTTATTTTTCTTAAGCAGCACAAACAAGCCGTTTGTGACGAACGCCTGGTTCAGCGCATTCATACCGTCTTTCATGTACTTGCTGCTGT
Organism: Parafilimonas sp.; assembly: GCA_035631175.1. Taxonomy (GTDB): domain Bacteria; phylum Bacteroidota; class Bacteroidia; order Chitinophagales; family Chitinophagaceae; genus Parafilimonas. The sequence goes on along the minus strand of DASQJI010000062.1, from coordinate 3,545 downwards.
GGCCAAGATGTTTTTCTACATATCTTTTATACTCACCTGCCGCAGCTTCCAGCAATGGCAGAACGACGATTGCATCTTCATCAAAGGAAGAGATCTCTTTTATAAAAGTTCCGTTTGCGAAAAACAGTTGTGCAGCGGGACCTTGTTGCAATTTCACCGTTTCAATCGTTGCTGCTGACGGCAATGCCGGGTTTGAAAATCTAAAGTCCTTGTTCACGAGCGCATTCAACCTCGTATATTTCCATTCCTCATGACGTTGGGTCGGTATGCCCATGCGGCTATATGCATCATAGGCTTTCTCGCGCATGCTATGCAGCAACGCACTTCCGTTTTTTGATTGTATCTCGGAATATTTTTCTTGTATTGTATTAACTAAACTCATCTTATTTCGGTGACTTTTCGAATTCTCTTTTATACTGTTTCAACTTGCGCTTCCTGGCGAATAAAATCATACCCTTTTTCTTCAAGCTCCAATGCCAGTTCTTTGCCACCGGATTTTACTATTCGTCCATTGTACAATACGTGCACAAAATCAGGAACTATGTAGTCAAGCAGGCGCTGGTAATGCGTGATGACCAAAACAGCGTTGTCTTTGCGCCTCAAAGTATTCACGCCATCAGCGACGATGCGGAGGGCGTCAATGTCGAGACCGCTGTCTGTTTCATCCAGGATCGCAAGCTTCGGTTCGAGCATCGCCATTTGAAAGATCTCGTTACGCTTTTTTTCACCTCCGCTGAAACCTTCATTCAACGACCTGCTTAATAAGCTTTGATCTATATGAACAAGCTTCATTCTTTCCTTCATCAACTTCAAAAAGGCAACAGCATCTAATGGTTCAAGACCGCGGTGTTTACGTGTTTCGTTCACAGCCGTCTTTATAAAGTTCGTTGTGCTAACGCCAGGGATTTCTACAGGATATTGAAATGCCATGAACAGACCCTCCCTCGCTCTTTCTTCAGGCGCCATTTCAAAAAGATCTTTGCCCATAAATTCCACCGTGCCGTCTGTTACTTCGTATTCGGCGCGCCCGGCAAGCACCGATGCCAGCGTACTTTTACCTGACCCGTTCGGGCCCATGATTGCGTGTATTTCGCCTGACTTGATTTTAAGATCGATTCCGTTTAGGATCTTTTTATCTTCTATCGACGCGTGTAAATTGTGAACCGTTAACATAAACTGATTTATCCTTTTACTTTTTTCTTTATTGATCTTGAAACTTTGAAACCAGCAACCTGGAACCTGCAACCTGGAGCCTTTCTACCCCACGCTTCCCTCTAAACTAATTGCCAGCAATTTTTGTGCTTCCACCGCAAATTCCATCGGCAATTGATTCATCACTTCTTTTGCGAAACCATTGATGATAAGCGCTACAGCGGTTTCCGTATCGAGGCCACGTTGATTGCAATAGAATATCTGGTCCTCACCGATCTTGCTGGTCGTCGCCTCGTGCTCTACAATGGAGGTACTGTTCTTTGTCTCGATGTAAGGAAACGTATGGGCGCCGCATCTGTCGCCGAGCAACAATGAATCGCACTGCGAGAAATTGCGCGAGTTATGTGCATTTTTTCCAACCTGTACCAGCCCGCGGTAACTATTGTTGCTATGGCCCGCAGAAATGCCTTTGCTCACGATCCGGCTGCGGGTATTTTTTCCAACGTGCATCATCTTAGTTCCCGTATCAGCCTGCTGGTAATTATTCGTCACCGCGACGGAATAAAATTCGCCTGTAGAATTATCGCCCTTGAGTATAACGCTTGGGTATTTCCATGTAATAGACGACCCGGTTTCAACCTGCGTCCATGATATCTTACTATTCCTTCCGCAGATCCCGCGCTTCGTGACAAAATTGTAGATGCCGCCCTTTCCTTGTTTATCGCCCGGGTACCAGTTCTGCACTGTTGAATATTTTATTTCCGCATTGTCGAGCGCGATCAGTTCAACGACCGCGGCGTGCAATTGGTTCTCGTCGCGCATCGGCGCCGTGCAGCCTTCAAGGTAACTTACATAGCTTCCTTCGTCAGCCACGATCAACGTCCGTTCAAATTGACCGGTATTTTCGGCATTAATCCTGAAGTAGGTCGATAGTTCCATCGGGCAACGAACGCCTTTCGGGATGTAGCAAAATGAACCGTCCGTAAAGACAGCGGAATTTAGTGCGGCAAAAAAGTTATCGGTCATTGGGACCACCGAGCCCATATATTTCTTCACCAACTCAGGATGGTTATGTATGGCTTCCGTAATTGAGCAAAAAATAATGCCTTGTTCAGCCAGTTGTTCTTTAAAAGTGGTGGCGATAGAAACGCTGTCTATAACCGCATCCACCGCTATTCCGCCCAATCGTTTTTGTTCATCCAGCGAAATTCCAAGCTTTTCGAAAGTCCTGCGCAATTCCGGGTCTATTTCGTCCAAACTGTTGAGCTTTGGTTTTTGCTTCGGAGCTGAGTAGTATTTGATATCCTGGTAATCGATAGCGGGATATTTTACGTTAGCCCATTGAGGTTCCTTGTGATCAAGGGTTTTCCAGTGCCGAAAAGCTTTCAACCGCCAGTCAAGCATCCATGACGGCTCATTCTTCTTCTGGGAAATGAATCGGATTGTACCTTCATCAAGGCCTTTCGGAGCCTCATCTGCTTCAATGTCAGTTACAAATCCGTACTTGTAATCGCTTAGGGCCGTCTGCTCTAAGGTTGCTATCATTTCGCTCATTCTGCAAATTTACGCCTCAATTTGTACAAAAAAGTATAAATAGAAGTGAAAGGGAAACTTTTCCGTTTTTAGAAAACACCTAAGGGGTATTTACTTTTCGAGTAAACCTTCAAGAACATGAACAACGATCGGGCAGAACGTTGAATTTTTTAATGTAATGGCCGGACGCTTGAAAACTACGTCCTCGTTGGTATATGGAAAGCGTACGCAATCCGAGGGACGAACTTCATAAATGCTGCAGAAATGGTCGCCTCCGAGGAAGGGGCACGGAGTTGATTTTACGACGTAATCGCCATCTTCGTCAATCCGCAAATACGTTTCGATAAAGTCTCCTTCCTTCATTCGCAAATGCCTGCTTATGCGTTTTATATCCGGCGTTTTAAAACGAGGAGAATAGTTCTTACAACAAGCTGCGCAGTTGAGGCAATCTATTTTTGAAAAAGCTTCTTCGTGCAACGAAGGCAATTGTTTGAGCACCCTGTTCTTATCAGCCCTTTGCAGCAGTTGTTTGTATTGCTTTTGATGTGATGCACTTTGTTTTTGCCAATCGTTCACAAGTCTTATATTAAGTTTGCAAACTTAAACGCTTAAATGGATTCATTACGCGAGCAATGGTTAATTCTGATCTCGACGCCTTTGTACTTTATTATCATTGGCATTGAGTTGCTGCTCTCGCATATCAGTCATCGCAAATCGTATACGATAAAGGATACGTTTGCTAATGTTTACCTGATGCTGCTGAATTCAGGTATTGACCTGGCGTTCCGGATAGTTTATCTTGCTGTCCTGCAATATTTCTATGTACGCGCGTTCATGAATTGGAACAATGCGTTTGCTTA
>DASQJI010000061.1:0-17687 GCA_035631175.1 Parafilimonas sp. | reverse complement strand
TTCGTGTCGGGATTGATTAATTGCCTTAATTTGTACAATGAGTGAAAGAGTTTCTGCGCTGCTTTTTGCAGCTTTGTTAGTATCTGCTGGCATATCCGCCCAGGATAAAAAAATTGATACTGTCGTAAGCCAGGGTGCGGTGGGATATAGAGTGGTATGCAACAATAAAAGCCCGAGTTCAAACGAGGTGTCGATATCTCCGAAAGGTTTTGGTAAAGATGTGAAAAATATGGCGTTCACCCTAAAGGGGACGTTGCGTAAGATCTTACTGGACGATCTTAACGCTGATGGCTACCCGGACGTGATCTTATGCATTTACAGTGGCGTGGACGGGGAAATCGGGAATGCGGCAGCCGTTGTTTCTGCCGGGAAAAATTCTTTGACGCCTGCAGCTTTGCCCGACATCTATAGCAACCCAGCTCTACGTGAAGGTTATAAAGGTCATGATGTGTTTACGACGCTTATGGGCACTGTAATGCAGAGCTTTCCCGTTTATAAAACCGGGAACGCCGATACTGCCACCGGCATTACACGTGTGATACAATACGACATCGGAAAATCTGAAAGCGGAGGTATAACGTTCAAGGTTTTGCGGTCGTATGAAAAAAAGAATTGACAGAACCTGCATCCGAATTTAATCGGACTCGCCATAGTCTGCAAAATACTCCCTCAGGTCTTCATCTTGCACCATTTTTCTGCGATTGCAACTGAGCTCAAAAATTCAAAGATCGACTCATCCATGCAATCCATGTCGATTACTAATCGCCTGGGAATTGTCCCGATTACTTCAGATAGCTAATGACAGGTCGATACATTTTCTGTTGTTCGTTGACCATTCGTTGTAGTCAGTAGACAATGCAGTAAAGCGTCTGTATTTACTGTTAGCTTCGTCATGCATTCGTTTGAAAATAATGCACGACTACGAAATGGAAAATCAAAATGTTATCGCACTGCAACGAAAAGCAGGAAAACTTGCAGGACTGTTATTCCTCGTTGCGATGGCTACCGGGCTCTTCGCTGAGATTTATGTACGCTTCCCATCCACTCTTATTGTGAGCGGAGACGCTTCGAAAACAGCAAGCAACATCATAGCGAACGAACGACTCTATCGTATCGGCATCGCGAACAACTTAATCACTTTTGCTTTAGATGTAGTGCTGATATGGGCTCTTTATACGTTGCTAAAGCGTGTTAATAGAAACGTGGCCTTGCTTGCGCTTTTGTTCAGATTAGTGGAGACGACGATCGCCTGCGTTGCAATAATATATTCGTACGTCGCCATGCAATACATCACCGATGCTGACCATCTGAAAGCATTTGATTCAAATCAGCTCGAGAATTTGTCAATAATGCATTACACATATGCCCTGGCCTTTAATGTTGTTGCAATATTTTTAGGGCTGGGTTCGTCATTGTTTAATTACCTGCTATTCAAGTCTGCATATATTCCGAAAGCATTAGCCGTATGGGGCATGTTTGCTTCGCTGTTACTTTTGCTTAGCCAGTTTACGATAATTATCTTCCCTGGAACAGAAAGAATCATTATCCCCGCTTGTTACGGCCCAATCGCTATTGATGAAATTGCGCTTGGGATGTGGTTGTTGTTTAAGCCACTGAATATTCCCGGATGATCGCTGTCTGCAACCTTACTGTCAACCATGAATGCCTTCAAGTAATATTAAAGGACATTTTTTATGATCGTAGTCGCGTCGATTTCAAAAAGAAAAAGGGAATTACTTGTTACCGTAATCCACCGATCCCAAACTGGTTGCCTGCGTTCACCGCTTGATTTCCTGCGAAATCAATCTCTACCATTTTTTCGCTGCCCACATTATTATGGAATTCATCCTGCAGAACAGTGATTATTTTCCTCGATTTTGCTTCGATAACTTCACCACTGGAAGGATAAACAAAATTGCCGTCAATACTAAACGTTATCCATCCGGGCATATCCCGTAACGGTATCGTGGTTAATTGCTGGTAAGGCGCATCAGCATTAAAAACGTGTAAGCGCATATTGTGTCCATCCGCTAACCATAGTTCCTTTTCATCCGGCGTTAATGCAATGCCATGACTTGGGTTGCCATGCCTTCTTACCGGACCGGCATCCCATCCTTTCACTTCCACATGTGAAATCTTTTTTCCGCTTGTGAGGTCACCTACTTCAAAACCGAGCAAACTATCCACGGTAACATAAGCGAGCGTTTCTTTAGCGTTGATTGTAAAAGGCCGCACGAAATTGCTGAATGGGCCCACTTTTTTTGCAAGCTGATTTTTTTCGGCATCCGCTACATATAACCACGCGGAAGCAATATCATCCAGGTAAACATTTCGACCTGACGGCCCATAAATGGTATTGTGCGCTCTTTTGTATACATCGATCTTTTTGATGATGTTACCTGTTTCGCAATCCACTACATTCCAAAAAGGTCCTTCAAAAGACGGGAGGTACATTGTTTTGCCATCAGGAGAAATGGCCATGCGGTCGCAGCCACCTTCAAAAGTTTTTTCCCAAACCACTTTGTCAGTGGCAAGGTCTATGCGTTGCAACGATTCAATGGTGCTGATAAAAACACTGTTGAGTGGAATACTGACTGCTATTCCCTTCACATTCGAAGGACTGCCGTCGGGGTGAAATCCTTTTGTTGGTATGCGCTTAACGAACCGATGATCATGGTCGATGTCAAAAACAAGAATACCATGTCCGCCATAGCCTAGATAATCACGGATGCCCGGCACAGCCACATATAGATATCGCTTTACACTTGCCGTGTCTGCGGGCCGAAGCGGATGCGTCGCAGGTGCATGCGATGTTAGCATGCACATCGCTGCAATCAATGGAATGGAAAGAATTGTTTTTGCGATCATATCACGAATTGACACAAGGTACATTTTTTCCTTTCTGGCTGTAGGTCCATGAACTGTGATCGTTTGCATTCACTTGACGTGAGGAGTTGCAGAAATTACACGGCTGGCAAGTCAAACTCGAAATAAACAATGATATTTACGACAATGAATTAACAACTATGGCCGCATTTGATGCGCGGCGCTTTGTTCTTCAAAAACAAACATGAAAACGCGCCTGTGCTAAATTCGGCGCGTTGTCTTCTAAAATATTTATACCTCTTCCATGTACAATCGAAATTCTCTGTTATGGTTGTTTCTCGGCGCGGCGGTGTTACTAATTTCTTGCAAGCCTGCTACACCAACCGAACAGTACGGATTCATCACACGACTTGGCAACGATACCATTTCGGTTGAGAGCGTCACGCGACAGGGTAACACATTAACTAGCGATGAAGTTGACAGGTTTCCCCGTGTTCGAATACGGCATGCAGTGATCGAACTTGCGGACGACGGCAGTATTCGGCACCTCGCAATGGATATTCACACACCGAGTGAGCCGGCAAATCAGCGTGAACGCAAAGTGATCGCCGATGTTACTGCCGATGCCGTGCACATTTCGAAGACGGATGGTACGGGCACAGTGAAACGTGATTTTGCATCGGGTGGCGGTGTCGTGGTCGCACACGTCCCGCAGATGTACAGCCTTTACGAAATTTACTTCGCCGCGGCACTGAGGCATGCGACTGCGTCGAAGCTTGACGTCGAATTACGGCAATTTTACATTGACCGGGAGTTCGACGGGTTTCCTCTGGGCAGAGCCCATGTGCGACAACTTGGAGGCGGAAAGATGGAGGTCTGGCACGACTGGCTATCCGGCACCGGCGAAGCGACGGTTGACTCCAACTACCATATGCTGAGTTATTCAGGCGCGCGGACTACGTATAAGGTAAATGTGACCCGTCTCGCGACGCCACCTGACGTAAAAGACATCGCTGACAGATTTGAGGCGCAGGAAATGAAGGCTGGTCCGGTTAGAGAAATAAGCGTAAGGGATACTGTGCGTGCACAAATTGGCGACGCGATGTTCACCGTCGATTATGGGCGGCCACTGGCACGGGGACGCAAACTGCTGGGCGATGTGATTGTGTACGACAGGGTATGGCGCACCGGAGCGAATGCCGCAACGCAGTTTACGACGTCGGTGCCAATAACGCTCGCCGGAATGCAGGTGCCTGCAGGAAAGTACACATTATGGACAGTTCCGCACACCAGCGGCGTTGATTTGATCGTGAACAAGCAGACTGGTCAATGGGGAACGGATTATCGCGGTTCAGAAAACCTCGGCACATCAAGAATGAATTCTGAGACACTCACAACACCCGTAGAAAAGTTTACGATCTCCATCGTTTCAAGCGACCCAAAGCATGGAACGCTGGCAATGGAATGGGGTTCGTTCCGATGGACAGCACCGATAGAGGTGAAGTAGAAGCTCCTCACACAACGCGCCTTTGCACCACCTGGGGCACATCGTTATTTGAACTCGTCAGGATGCAGAAACCTTCCGTTAGCATGCGCTGTAGTGCGATAAAATTTTTCTTGTCGTATCATCTTTTGAAAACCGGCTGCTTTCTTTTCAATCATACACGACGTCAAAAAAATGCATCATCTATATTTGTTCTTGTTCTATGGATAAGAATATTTTGCAGCAACTCACCGAAACAACGGCTTTTATCAAATCAAAATATGCGGCGTCGCCACATATTGGAATTATCCTTGGCAGCGGACTGGGAAATTTTACGCAAGAGATGCAGATCGATACCGAGATCAGCTACGAAGACCTGCCGCACTTTCCAGTAAGCACCGTGGAAGGACATAGCGGCAAACTGATCTTCGGTAAGATTGCCGACCGAAATATCATTGTAATGGCAGGGCGGTTTCACTACTACGAAGGTTACAGCACGCAACAAGTGACCTTTCCGGTGCGCGTGATGAAGATGCTCGGTGTAGAAATCTTGTTTATTTCAAACGCCGCGGGCGGAGTGAACACAGAATTTAGAGTTGGCGACCTCATGATCATAAAAGACCATATCAGTTTTTTTACCGTCAACCCGCTGCTTGGAAAAAATGAAGACGCTATCGGAAAGCGATTTCCTGATATGAGCGAACCATACAGCAAAGATCTCATCGCAAAAGCAAAATCGGTAGCAAAGCAATTAGGCTACACATTGCAAGAAGGTGTTTATACGGGAGTCACCGGCCCTTCTTTTGAAACGCGTGCGGAATACAAATTGATCAGAGCATTAGGTGGTGATGCCGTAGGTATGAGTACCGTCCAGGAAGTGATCGCTGCAGTGCATGCCGGCATAAAGGTTTTTGCTGTGAGTGTGATCACAGATATAGGAATAAGAGAGGAAGAAAACAAGATCACGCATGAAGAAGTATTGGCTGCGGCTGCGGAGGCTGAGCCAAAATTGACTGTCTTGCTCAAAGAAATGATCGCTCTTGTTTGAAGGCTGAAGGCTGGCTACTGCGTCGGTACGACTTTCGGTAATTCCTTTCTGGGTAACTTATCATCACGTTGCGCAGCGGTATAGACAAAGGCTGCGACAACGGAAGCCATTTGTTTTAGATCGTCGGCTATCAAATGGTCATATGAATCCATGGTGCTGTGATGAGTTCGCGTATCATATTCGATAGGATCCTGGATAAACTGGAAGCCCGGCAAACCTACAGCATCAAATGATTGATGATCTGTGCCACCCGTTTTACTTAACGTGACAGTTTTTGCGGATGAATCGCCGAATGCTTCGAACCAGTTAGAAAATATCTCGCGGCAAGCGTCGTTTCCCTGCAAATAAATGCCTCTTATTTTTCCTGTACCATTATCTACGTTGAAATAAACATCAAATTTTTGATGTGCCGGTAATAGTTGCATCGTCTTAGGATCGCCGAAAGTTTTCTTTACGTATCCTTTTGATCCTAACAAACCTTGTTCCTCGCCGCTCCACAACGCAATTCGAATGGTACGTTTTGGTTGGATGTTCAGCGCTTTTAATATTCTCACAGCCTCCATCATCACGACAGAACCGGCACCGTTATCTGTGGCGCCGGTTGCTCCCTGCCACGAATCGAGGTGCGCGCCTAACATCACCACTTCGTCTTTCAGTGCAGGATTTGTGCCCGGTATTTCACCAATCACATTATAACCGTTCATGTCGTTTGAATAGAATGTCGTTTGCACATCCGCTTCTAGCTTTACAGCTACTCCTGCTTTCAGTAATCTAAGTGTAGTAAGATAATCTTCAAGCCCTATCTGGATGTCAAGAAAATTTTGAAGGTCTGTTGTTTTGTAAGAGCCTCCGCCTTGCACAAACAATGTACCGTCATGGCTAAACGCTGACATGCTAAGCAACGCTATCGCTCCATCTTGTTTGGCAATTTTTTTTAGTTCGTTGACCATGGACAAAGGCGGGCTCATCCTTGCAAAAAATTCACGTCGCCTGCGTTGTGCAGCTGTATCACTTTCAATCGTGGTTATGCTGCCCATCGAATCGAGTTCGGCCCTGGTAAATCGTTTTGCATCGGGCTGAAAACTTTGGTGGTATTGAAGATCGCGATCCACAATTAATATTTTGCCTGCGAGTTTTCCACGGTATTCATCAAGACCTGCAGAATCTTTTGCAGTGATCAACAGCACATCGGCGCTTTGCAAACCGTTAGTGCCATCGCACCACGCTTTTGGGAATGCATTTATCGGTCGATAATAGGGCGCCTTCATCGCGACATAGGATTTCTCTAACTGCCAGCCTTTTCCGAATTCACCCCATGGATCAAGCATTACATTCACCAGTCCCCATTGCTGCAGTTGTTGTTTTGCATAATTAGCTGCGCGCATAAATCCGGGCGATGCAGTGAGACGGGGGCCGGAACTATCGGTTAGATTGAAGGCGATCTTCATGACCTGGGATTGATCGGCTTCCTCTTGTTTGATTTTTTGAATGACTGATAAATCGATCTTTTCCTGCGAGCTCCCATGTACTGATATCAGGCATCCGGCGGTTAGAGCTGCAAATAATTTTCTCATTGACGGAAATACATTATGATGATGAAATCGAATTTGCAACAATATGCAATTATCCTGGAAAAAAAGCGTGCTGTAATTCCGAAAATTTTTTTCTGGACATGATAGCTCAGCGTGTTGCGATTACGTGAATTGTAATTCCATTCACATCTTTGACATTACTTTGCGCATTGGAAACTTTAAGTATTTGCACCTTGATAAAGCGTGTTGGAGTTATCGTTTTTCTCACGATGTTGCATGCGGTTATTTACGCGCAGGTCTATGACACCATTCCCGGCGAACAATATCAATATGACAGTCGTGGCAGACCCGTAAAAGTAGATACCGCCAGTCAAACACTCAAGCACCGCGATATTTACGAAGATTCAATCACAATTTTTTTTCGATACTGGGATTCTACGCGGATTAATAAGATCGATTCATCGATCAATGATTTTTACACGCGCTTCCCCGTTTCGTGGAGGTATACTGACCTGGGCAACTTTGGTTCAGCAGCGCGCCCTTTTGTTTTTCATCCAATTCTAACACCCGGCTTCGATGCTGGCTTTCATGGGTATGATGTGTACCGTTATACACCGGAGAACACGAGGTTTTTTCAAACTACGCGGCCTTATTCGGAAACGATATACATGATCGGCAGCCGTGCCGAACAAATGATAGATCTCTTTCACACTCAAAACAGGAAAAGTAATTTCAATACGGGGTTTGAATTCCGCGTTATCAATTCGCCCGGCGCCTTCAAAAATCAAAACACAAACATCTCAACGCTTCGATTGAACAGCTTTTTTCAAACGAACAATAAACGATATTCAAACTACTTTGTATATATTCACAATAAGATCCTCGCCTCAGAAAACGGCGGTTTAAAAGAAAATCAAAACCTTGACAGCCTCTCGTTTAACGATCCTTTTGGCGCCAATACCAAGCTGGGCAGTGAAGTAATAACCTATCGAAGTGTTTTCGGTTCCAACATAGCAATAGGAACGGAGTACCAGGAAGGAATTTTTCTAATGAGGCAGAGCTACGATTTTGGTCAGAAGGACTCGCTTGTGACCGATTCTGTCACTTATAAATTATTCTATCCGCGCATACGTTTTCAGCACACGTTTGAATATTCAAAAAATAGTTACGAGTATCATGATTTTGCAGCGGTAGATTCTGATTACAACAATTATTTTCATTTTGCATTACCGGCAGGAACAGACACCATTCGGTTTACAGATAACTGGCAAAATCTAACAAATGATCTCGCGATTATTTCATATCCGCAAAAGAATAACCTCAACCAGTTTTTGAAATTGAATGCCGGATATGAATGGCTGAAAGGCGAACTGAATCCTTATATAAAAACGTACACCAATATCTACGCCGCTGCTGAATATCGTAACAGAACCCGAAACCAATTATACGATGTTGAAGCTTCTGGTAAACTATACGTTACCGGTCATTATGCGGGAGATTATTCGGCCTACATCAGTTTGAGACGTTCCTTGAAAAAGAACATCGGTTCTTTGCTGCTGGGTTTTCAGAATGTAAACCGAACGCCTTCATTCATGGCAAGTGAATACATCGCCGATACAAACTTCAAGCAATCGCTCACCAATTTTCCGGTGAATCCGCAGGGAAGTTTTAATAAGGAAAACACGACCAGGATGTTTGCTGTGATCGATGTGCCTCCTGCCCATCTGCAATTAATGGGCGAATACTATCTCGTGACAAACTACACTTATTTTGCAACTTTATATAACTCCACCCAGGAATCAACTTTGTTTAACGTGTTGCATGTTTCTGCAGCAAAAGTTATTGGCTTAAGCAAGCACTGGAATTGGTATTTGGAAGGCGATGTTCAACAGGCAACCGGTAACCCGCCTGTAAATTTGCCGCTGGTGTTGGCGCGCAGCAGAATTGCCTATGAAGGAAATTTTTTCAAAAACCTTTTTTTGTCGACCGGCTTCGAGGTTCGTTATCACACACCATACAAAGCGGATGGATATTCTCCGCTTACAGGACAGTTTTATTTTCAGGATACAACAACGATCTCGAACCGTCCTGACATCAATGCTTTCCTGAACTTCCGCATCAAGAGCTTCAAGGCTTTTATCCGGATGGAAAATTTGAATAGCCTTGATCCATCCAACGGCTGGGCATTCACAAAATATAATTACGTTGCTCCCAACTACCCGGCGAAGGCCTTGTGGTTTAGACTGGGCATCTGGTGGAGTTTTGTCAACTGACCATCACGTTAAAAAACAAGGAATGAAAACCCAACCGCCGATCGAAAGATTGCGGTCGGGTTCATTGAAAACCTCCCTCGCCTTAAAAATGATAGGTTACGCCAAGGACGAATGAGCCGGTGCTGCCGGTTGTACTACCGTCATTTTTGTAAAAGATCTCATTCTTGGCGTTGTCGAGCCGGAATTCGGGAATGATGGTCAAATTATCAATTCGGAAATTTCCGGAAAGCGTTGACTCAAAAATATTACCACCGAAACCAGCTAAATATTCTTCGTCGTTGAAATATTCATTACGCCAGGTTAAGCCAAACCAGCTGATAGGATCAACGTTCAAGTACAGCGCGGTACCCCACCATTTATCCGCCGAACTCCATTTTTCGATTGTTCTGCTTTGAGCAAGTTTTAAAGAACTGTTACTTACAATGCTGAATTTGGAAGATACTGTGTAAAATGCAGTCAGGTTGAAACCGTTGATCTTTGAGCTGTCATTCGATTTGCCGCCGTGATAGTTGAGATAGGTTTTTAGTTTACTGTCTTTCGATGTATAGGCGATCTGCGCTATCACAAATTTGTGTGATTCGGTTGTGCTTGTATAATCAGTTGGATTTGCAACACCGAGCATGAACAACGTTTGCCCCTTTGTGAATTCAGCTTTCAGTCCTGTGTGAAAAAACGGCCCATAGCTAAACAAATAACTCATGCTATAGTTTCGGTTGAGATATGCGTCGGGAAGTTCACAATCAAAACCGGTCGCCCATTTACCCGCCGTGAACTTTAAATTATTGACGGGTGTATAGGTCATATATAATTGCTTCACTGCGGCAGTGATGCCGTCATCGTTATAACTAAATTCTTCTGCTCTTTTTCCAAAACCGAGGTCAGCGGTCGCACTCACTTTTCCAAATGAATGGTCAGCCCGAATGCTTGCCATTCCCAGCTCAAAAGAGTTGTGCGAGTTTGTGAATGACGTGTAATTATTTGTGATCGGCTTACCGTCCGCGCCTTTTGCGTTTGCGAAATTGTAACGATAGTAGGCGTCGACTGAGCCGCTGAAAGTCGGCGATGGCGATGTTTTGGAAGAGTCTGTCTGGCTAAATGCCGCCAGAGAAAGGATTCCTGAAATAATGGTTGTAGTGGTTCTTTTGAACATGTGCTTGATTTTTAGCGTTAAGAACAATTTTCGTTTCACATGCAAACAGACAGGCTTATGCCAGCCTGATCAAGCAATCTTTAGTAGTACCCGTGCATATCAAATTAAAAATATTAATATGCTTGTGTACCTAGAACAAAAGTAACAGTTTGTCCAATATTCGTGTCAAATGCCAAACATTTATATTATTCTAATGTGTATAACCGGTGAGGTGATTAGTCGTTAGAGGGTAACTCAATTTTTGGGAAAAGGGTCATCACTTGGATAAAAGTGCAAAGGGATAACATGAGAAAGAGTCCGGGTTTCTTGACCGGGCATTCGCCCATATAGCAGGTGCTGAGTAAAATATAATTTCGAATTCCCCAGGCAAGATTGATAGCGGCCACAAATACGTTTATGCGTTTGGCCCAAAGCTTTGGTACCAGGAAAAACGCGATCAACAACACGCCTAATACAACATGCATCAGTCCCGGCTTACCAAAGTCGGTACCGGCGGTGCTCATGCCCGTCACCGTTAGATGCTTTTCCGGAATAACGCTCCAGGGCATATAGCACACTCCTGCAAGCGCGATGACACCGAAAACGCCTAAGAGTTGCGAATACTTCATCTTCTAAAATTAAAAATCCCCGCCTGAACCGGGGATCTTTCCTGAGGTTCCGAGCAGATTCGAACTGCTGTGGAAGGTTTTGCAGACCTCTGCCTAGCCACTCGGCCACGGAACCTTTTTAAAATATACGGCTGCGAAAATAAATCAAAGGGGGCAAGCATCAAAAACAATCGTGTTAATGCGCAGAAACTGGTTATTCAATATTACAAGCGTAATTTGAAATATGGGCTTCTTGTATTTCAGCCGACAACAATAAAAGCCGAATTTCGTAAACTCCGTGAAAGGAAAAATACAATATGTTGGTGATACCAGAAAGCGAATTAGTTATTAATGAAAGGGGTGCGGTTTATCATTTGAATCTCCTTCCGGAGGAACTCGCGCCCATTGTTATAACGGTCGGTGATCCTTCGCGGGTAGCGCAAGTTAGCAGTCGTTTGGATGAGGTGGAATTGAAGAGGCAGCACCGGGAATTCGTGACGCACACCGGCAGGCTTGGAGCAAAACGGATCAGCGTTATTTCCACAGGCATCGGGACAGATAACATCGACATTGTGCTCAATGAGCTCGATGCGTTGGTTAACATAGATCTCAGCCAAAGAAAAATAAAACAAGACTTCCGCAGTTTAAAAATTATCAGGATAGGAACGTGCGGCTCTTTAACAACACCGGTTGCTGTGGACAGCTTCGTTGTGTCTACGCATGCACTCGGTTTGGATAATCTCCTGAACTTTTATACGAATGCTAACAATGAAGAAGAAAAAAATATTCTGCAACACTTCAATGCGTGTACACAAATAAATGAGACAGTTTCGCCGCCTTACATCGCGGGCGCATCGGCGTCCTTGCTCAAACATTTTGTTGAAGGTTTTCATCACGGCATTACCGTCACCTGCCCGGGTTTTTACGGTCCGCAGGGCCGTGTGTTGAGACTGGGCCTTGCCAATCCTGAACTCATGAACAGCATTGCACAATTTGAATATGGAAATTATCGCATCCTTAATTTTGAGATGGAAACTTCCGGCATATACGCGCTTGGAAAATTACTGGGGCATCATTGTTTAAGTATTAGCGCAGTCGTGAACAACCGGATTACAGGTAAATTTACAAATGATGTAAATGCTGTGGTCGATCGTTTAATAAAAAAGACGCTCGATATTCTTGAAACAATCAATACATGACTTAATGGCGATCACATTTTACAAATACCAGGGCACGGGCAACGACTTTGTCATAATCGACAACCGCGGAACAACCGTTGATTTAACGAAGGAGCAGATCCACCGACTTTGCGACCGTCATTTTGGAATAGGCGCTGATGGTCTCATGCTGATGAATGAACATGCGGGTTTTGATTTTGAAATGAAGTATTATAATGCCGACGGGAACGAGAGCAGTATGTGTGGCAATGGCGGCAGGTGTTTGGTTCAATGCGCTATCGACCTCGGCCTCCTGAAGCGCGAATATGTTTTTAATGCGATCGATGGCGAACACCGGGCAAGCGTGGAAGATAACGGATGGATAGCACTTAAAATGCAGGATGTACAGCGGATCGATTCTTCATTTTTTTCTGATTTCATTTTGGACACCGGTTCCCCACACTATGTAAAGTCGGTAAGTGATGTTTGGAATTACGACGTCGTTAAGGAAGGCCGCGAAATACGATATAGCAAGCGCTTCGCAAAAGAAGGCATCAATGTAAATTTTGTAGAGGTGGGCAATGAAGAAAATATAAGCGTTCGTACTTATGAACGAGGCGTTGAAAACGAAACGTTGAGTTGTGGCACTGGTGTGACTGCAGCAGCGCTGGTTTTCGCCCACAACGATAACGGCTTCAACAGGGTTGAAGTACGAACGCCAGGCGGGCATCTCGCCGTTGAATTTGATAAATTGGGCGATACTTCCTTTCGTAATATATGGCTCTCCGGCCCGGCAACGTTTGTTTTTAAAGGCGAAACCGAGATTTAGCGAATTATAAAATACACATCGCTTACTTTCGCGCACGATTAACAGTCAAACGATCAAATGAGATTCACAGGGTTCAACGCGAATGATCCAGTTTTTTAAAAATATCAGTAACAAAACGGTTGAAATTGAAAAACCGGAGAGCGATATCTGGGTCAACCTAATGCCTCCTTTTAAAGAGG
Source organism: Parafilimonas sp. (assembly GCA_035631175.1). Lineage (GTDB taxonomy): Bacteria > Bacteroidota > Bacteroidia > Chitinophagales > Chitinophagaceae > Parafilimonas. The sequence goes on along the minus strand of DASQJI010000061.1, from coordinate 4,623 downwards.
AAGAATTTGTTCAACTAAGTACCAGCCTCGGGATACCCATCGAATTTTTAAGAGATTCTCTTGATATAGATGAACGCCCCCGTTATGAAGTGGAGGACGAAGTGCGTTTTATCGTTATCAAAACGCCCGCGGAGAATAATTCGTTCAACGACAGCGATGCGTTCTATATCACGATCCCCATTTGCATCATTTTGACGCCATACCAGATCATTACTGTTAACTCCTTTGACAACGATGCCATTAAGAAATTCCTGAGCACTTTTCAAAAACGTAACCCTGAGAAAAGAAATATGATGGTGCTGAAGATCTTTGAAAAGGTGGTGCAAAACTTTATGGACTTTTTGAAGGAGATCAACAACAGGAGAAATACATACGAACAAAAATTGTACGACAGCAACCGTAATGAAGAACTGCTAAACCTGATGCGGATCCAGAAAAGCCTTTTATACTTTGTAACTGCGCTTCGCGGAAATGAACTGCTGATGATGAAGCTTGAACGCACTAATTTCCTTGGGATGAGCGAAGAAGAGCGTGAAATACTGAACGACCTCATCGTAGAAACGAGCCAGGCGCTTGAGATGGCAAACATCTACAATAATATATTGAGCAGTACGCTCGATGCATTCGCGAGCATCATCAGCAACAACCTGAACAACGTAATGAAGCGCCTTACATCCATCACGATCATACTTTCGCTGCCTGCTTTAGTAACGAGCATTTATGGTATGAACGTCGAGATCCCTTATGCCCATACTGCCCACGCTTTTTATATCCCCGTAGTTCTTTCACTGGTGGTGTCTATTATCATTGCAGGGTACTTTATGAAGAAAAAGTGGTTTTAGAAGATCTCTGATGTATGATCTGTGATCTCTGATCTGTGACTTTTCATTTAGGCTGCAGGCTTCATTTTCGAAATGATGAAAGAAAAGTTGAAAATTATTTACGGAATGATCGCTCATTTAAATTTGCCTTTGAATGAAAAGAATAATCCTAATTTCTTTTGGCATCATAGTCCTGCTTGTGCTGATCATCGCATGGATCTTTTTCGGCCCTGCAACAAAATTCCCTGAGTCGTCGCGCTATCTATATGTGAGAGACCAACCTTCAGGAGAGGTGCAGATCATGCGACAAGTGGATACAGCGCATTTAATCCGGAACAGCTCGTTATTTAGTTTTCTCGCCAAACAATCGAAAGCGTGGCAGCGCGTTAAACCGGGCAGGTTTGAAATAAAAAAGGGCGAAAGTATTTTCTCGTTGGTACGGAAACTTCGCAACAATAGTCAAAGCGCGGTGCGGCTTACCGTAAAAAAAATACGGGTGAGAGAAGATCTTGCTCACGTCATCGGAAGAAATTTTTCTTCAGACTCCGCAACAGCGATGAATTTTTTATCTAACAATGACTCTCTCATTGGTCTGGGTGTGGACACAAACACTGTAATGACACTTGTTATTCCTGACACATATTTCTTCAACTGGAACACTTCAGTAAAAAATATCCTCGAACGTTTGAAGAACGAGGAGGAAAAATTTTGGGTAAAAGATGATCGCCGGAAAAAAGCGTCGTCGCTTAACCTTACACCCAACCAGGTTTACACACTTGCATCCATCGTGGAGGAAGAAACCAACAAGAATGATGAAAAAGGAAATATTGCAAGTGTTTATTACAACCGTTTGAATAACGGCATGAAGTTGCAGGCAGATCCCACCGTGAAATACGCAACGCGAAATTTCGCAGCGAAAAGAATTTATACGACTTATTTGTCAACGCCTTCCGCTTATAATACGTACCTTAACTATGGGTTGCCGCCAGGGCCGATCTGCACGCCGCAAACAACCACGATAGATGCGGTGTTGAATATGCCAAGGACAGATTACTTGTTTTTTGTTGCGCGCAGCGACTTCAGCGGCTATCACCAGTTCAGTAATAACTTTGCCGAGCACCAGAAATATGCGAGGCAATACCAGGAAGTTTTGAACGAGTGGCTGAAGCGGGACAGTTTAAATAAAAATTCTGCGCATTGACAAAATTTGAACGATCTATAGTAACGTTTGCGCCTGTTGCTTTCCTCATCGACCGAAGCAAGAAGATGATTCTGCCCGGCTTTCACGGACTATGCCTTTACGATGTAGCGCGATTTTTTATTAACCAGGTAAACCGCATCGGTCTTCGTGACAGGGCATCCGCCGTCGCCTTCAATTTTGTAATGGCCATCCCGGCAACGGCGATCTTTTTATTCACGCTTATACCATACTTTCCCATTGCGAAAAAAATACAGAAAGAACTTTTTGATTTTATACAGGATGTATTGCCCGACAATGAGTCGCGGTCGCTGATCATGACAACGATGAACGATCTGTTCAATAAACCAAAAACAGGCCTGCTGTCCATCGGATTTATTCTGGCGTTGTTCTATTCGTCGAATGCAATGCTTGGTATCATCCGCACGTTTGACGCGTCCCTGGTAGTAAAGCGCAAAAGAAATTTTCTGCACCGCCGGTTAAGAGCAATAAAGCTGACACTCATTTTATTGTTGCTGCTGATCGCAACCATTTTACTTACGATCGGCCAGGGCGCATTGTTTGCATCGTTCCTGAACTGGCTGCATGTAAGCCATATCGAAAAAAATTTCTGGACAGAATTACTGCGATGGTTTTTGATGATCATGTTGTTTCTTTATTCTATCGCTTTTATTTATAAGTATGCTCCATCGGTCCACAAAAGATGGAAATTGTTGTCGCCGGGAGCGATTTTTGCAACTTTCCTCATCATACTTACTACCTCGCTTTTCTCTGTGTGGGCGCAAAATTTTTCCAGCTACAACCGCATCTATGGATCGATCGGGGCATTGCTTCTTGTTATGCTTCTTATTTTCATTAATTCATTTATGTTGCTGATCGGCTATGAACTGAACGTGAGTATAAATTATCTTAAAACGAAATCGGACGAAAAGAAAATTGAGCAGATCATCAACACGCCTGAACTATCAAAATCTTTAAAGAATTAATATGCCAGCAGCAGACGAATTTCTGAAAACAGTACAAACCGGATATGCATTCAAAGGTGAGAACGTGAAATTCGGCGTCGGAATGTTTGAAGGGAACGTATTGAGAAATGCAGATGTTTTCCTGCCGCTGAAAACTATGAACCGCCATGGACTGATTGCTGGCGCCACGGGCACGGGCAAAACAAAAACGTTGCAATTGATCAGCGAGTTTTTGAGTGATGCCAGTGTTCCGGTTTTGTTGCTGGACATAAAAGGAGACCTCAGTGGGCTTGCCGCCGCCGGATCTGCGAATGACAAGGTTATTGAGCGGTGCCGGCTGGTGAATTTTAGCTATGAACCGTCCGCTTTTCCTGCAGAATTTTTGTCTTTAAGCAATGAAAAAGGAGTTCGCCTGCGCGCAACGGTCACGGAATTTGGCCCGATCTTGCTTTCAAAAATACTAGGCTTAAATGATACGCAAGGCGGCCTTGTGGCCATGATCTTTAAATACTGCGATGACAACAAATTGCCATTGCTCAATTTACAGGATTTCATCAAGGTCCTGCAGTATGTGAGCAACGAAGGAAAGGATGAGATCAAAAAAATGTACGGCAACGTTTCGTCGACGTCAACAGGAACGATTTTAAGAAAAGTGATCGAATTGCAGCAACAGGGAGCGGATATATTTTTTGGTGAACCGAGTTTTGAAATTGACGACCTTATGCGCATAAACGATGACGGCCGGGGTGTCATCAATATTTTGCGGGTAACCGATATGCAAAGCAAACCAAAATTATTTTCGACATTCATGCTGCAGTTACTTGCGGAATTGTATGCAACTTGTCCGGAAGAAGGCGACGTCGATAAACCTAAGCTCGTGATGTTTATAGATGAAGCGCATCTCCTGTTTGAAGAATCGACCGACGCTTTGTTGCAGCAGATGGAAACTGTAATAAAACTGATCCGCTCGAAAGGAATTGGTATTTTCTTTTGCACGCAGAATCCGCAAGATGTGCCCGCATCCGTTTTAAGTCAGCTTGGACTAAAGATACAGCATGCATTGCGTGCCTTTACGGCTGCGGATCGAAAGACGATCAAACAAGCCGCAGAGAATTTTCCCGAGACCCCGTTTTACAAAACGGAAGACCTGCTTACTCAAATGGGAATTGGCGAAGCATTGGTTACGTTCCTCAATGACCGAGGGATACCAACGCCACTCGTGCATACAATGTTGTGCCCGCCGCGCAGTCGCATGGATGTGCTTACAAGCGCGGAACTGGAAGCGATCGTGGACAAGAGTAAACTGGTGCCAAAATACAACAGGGAAATAGATAGCCGCAGTGCATACGAGATCCTTAACCAAAAGCTGGAAGACGCAAGTTCCCGCTCAGCTCAGTCCGTTCAGACTAAATCGTCACGCGAAAAAAAAGAAACGAGCATCTTCGATACACCCGCAATGCGCCAGGTAGAACGAACCGCTGCTTCAGTAATTACCAGGAGCGTTTTAGGTGCGCTGGGTTTAGGAGGACGAAGCAGGAGACGTTGGTAGTGTCTGACATCGGCCAACCGTCGGAACGCTTAAAGCGGTCTGACGGATTTCATTCGTGAAATGCCTTGCCTCAAAAACGCCGATTCAGTA
>DASQJI010000060.1:0-2661 GCA_035631175.1 Parafilimonas sp. | reverse complement strand
GCTTATTGATCTATCAAACCAACAGCACGCCGGGCTTTTATTATTTCGACGGATCGATATGGAAGCCTATATCAGCCAAAGGCGCCAATCAAACTTTGTCTAATCTCACAACAACCTCCGTAAATGCTCCGCTGCAGCCAGACAGTGATAATGTGAGAAACCTGGGCTCAGCTTCAAACTCATGGAAAGATATTTATCTGGACGGCTCTGTTTATTTAGGAGGGGCAAGATTTCTCGCATATAAAACAGGCAGCGGCGCAAATAATACTGCAGTTGGCTCTGCTTCGTTAAATGCAAATACAACGGGCTTCAACAACACAGCAACCGGTGGAACGGCGTTGTTTTTAAATGAAACAGGCAACGATAACACTGCAAGCGGATATGAGGCTCTGTACTCAAACATCACCGGCTCCTACAATGTTGCTAATGGCACATATGCCTTATATGCCAGCACCGGCTCTTATAATACAGCAACTGGATACGATGCTCTAGGATATAACACTACCGGAAATTATAATGCCGCCGTGGGAGCCTTGGCCCTTTCGAAAAATACAACCGGAAATAATAATGTAGCCAGTGGATACAATGCACTTGCGGCAAATACCACCGGCTACGGCAATGTGGCTGTAGGAATTAATGCACTAAAAAATAACGCGATCGGGCACAATATGGTGGCGATCGGAGACTCTGCGCTGTTTCATCAAACGGGTGACATATTTTATGAATATGGAAATGTAGCTGTGGGGTCAAAAGCAATGTATCAGAATTCTACAGGGAAGCAAAACACTGCAATAGGCTTCGAGGCACTTTATACAGGTGATGATAACGAACTTAATACTGCAATAGGGTATGTGGCACTTCACGCAAACACAGGCGGCAGCGGCAATACTGGGGTGGGCGCTGAAGCGCTTAGTTCGAACACTACCGGTTATGAGAATGCCGCATTGGGTTTCGGAGCATTGTCGGGAAATCAAACTGGCGGATACAACACGGCAACAGGATACACAGCGTTGTACAGGAACGGAGGCGGCTCTTCCAACACTGCCAGCGGCTTCCAGGCATTGTATAGCTCTACGGGTGACAATAATGTCGCAATTGGAGCGGGCACAGGCATCTCTGCTACTTCGGCTGACAACAACACATATCTCGGTTACCATGCAGGCAACACTGTCACAACAGGAAACTCAAATACTATTATCGGTTATGGTGCAGATGTAAGCAGCGGCGCTTTGACCAACGCAACAGCACTCGGAAATTTAGCTGTGTCGGGTGCATCAAACAGGGTGCGAATTGGCAATGGTTCTGTCAGTTCCATTGGTGGTGCAGTTGGCTGGACAAACTTTTCTGACGAAAGAATAAAAACAGATATAAAGGAAAATGTGCCCGGTTTAAAATTCATCAATCTTCTGAAACCGGTGACTTATCATTTTGATATCGACAAAGAAGAGAATATTACAGGCAGAAAATCTGATGCCTGGGATGGAAAATATGATATAAAGAAAATACAGTTCACAGGATTTCTTGCACAGGAAGTGGAGAAGGCGTCTAAACAAGTTGGTTATGATTTCAGTGGCGTTGATGAACCAAAGAACGAAAAAGACCTCTATGGATTACGTTATGCAGAATTCGTTGTCCCGCTGGTGAAAGCAGTGCAGGAACTAAGCAAGATGAATGATGAAAAAGATTCCAAAATTCACAACCTGCAAAACCAATTGAATGATCAGCAAAAACAAATCGATGAATTAAAATCGATGATCGTTTCAAATCGGCCAACTGCCAACTCTCAACAGTCAACTATTGCTTCGGCTTCGCTTCAGCAAAACATACCGAATCCTTTCAATCATACAACAACCATCAATTACACATTACCGCCACAATATTCATTAGCCAAAATCATTATCACCGACAAGAGCGGCAAAGTGTTGAAGGAATCAAATCTCACAACGGGTGGTAAAGGAAGCTTGAATGTGGATGCCTCTACGCTTTCATCAGGGGCATATCAATATTCCTTGTACCTTGATGGAAAATTGATTGATACGAAGCAATTTGTTGTTGCAAAATGAATGTGTTGCAGATTTTTCGTGCTCGTTGTGCTCGAAAAAAATCCAGGAACACAAAGTGCACGACGAATCACAACGGACACAAAGATTCGAATGAGACGAATATTTTTTGATCGCACACTTTGTGCTCATAGTGTCTTCTTCGCTCGCTGTGCTCCAAAAATTCAGGAGCACGAAGTGGACGACGAATCACAACGGACACAAAAGATTTTAACGCGATGAATATTTTTTTGATCCCACTTTGTCTTCATAGTGTCTTCTTCGTGTTCGTTGTGCTCCAAAAAATCCAGGGCCACGAAGTGCACCACGAATTAGAACCTCCGCAAAGATTGTGATCAATCTTTCAACATCTGGATCTTGTGTTCTTCAAAACAATAACATCAACAAACATGAATTATGAAAACAAAAATTTACACTGCGATTACTTTACTGATGCCATTTGCTTATTGCAATACGAGCGGTGCACAAAGTGCAAACACAAGTTTATCCAATCTTGTTTCACCCACTGCAGTAAATATTGACCTGCTGCCTAATAAAGATAATAAGCGCGACCTGGGTTCATCGGGTAAGTCATGGAAAGACATCCACCTCGATGGTTCAG
>DASQJI010000059.1:0-2325 GCA_035631175.1 Parafilimonas sp. | reverse complement strand
GGTATTACCGACTTCAACAAATTTGCCGTTGTAAATGGAACGGATATCGTGCTTCCGCTGGCAATTACAGATCTAAAAGCATGGAGACAGGGCTCGTGTGTCAATCTTTTATGGAGAAGTCAACATGAATCGAACACTGATCATTATGAAATTCAGAATGCATCAGAGGCTAAAGAATTTCGGTTTGTGGGTACAGCTGCGGCGAAAAACGCGCCCTTTTTTAACGACTACAGCTTTATAGATGAACATCCATTAGCAGGCATGAATTATTACCGGATCAAGGTTGTCGATAAAAATGGTCATGAAAGTTACAGCTCGGTTGTTTTCATCGATATGCCTCAAACGATGAATCAAGTATCGATTTATCCGAATCCGGTGCAGGGGAGTGTGATCCGCATATTTGCGCCAAATGTGAAGACTGGCAATTATTGGCTCGAGATGTACGACCGGATCGGAAGGAAAATATTTAAAAAAGAAATTGAATATTCCGGCACTTCGGTCAGCGAGGAGATCATCCTGCCCTCGGCGGTTGCAGCAGGTTTGTACGAGATAATCTTAAGAAACGATAAAGAGATACTGATGAAAAGTTTCCTTGTAGTTGTAAGATAGATTTGTGCTCATCCCGGCGCGACGTCGGGGGTAAGCAGGCAACACTTTATTTCGCAAACACTTTCAAACTTACGTCTACATTGTTTCCCATTACTGCACTGCCACCGCCTAGATCAAAGTCTTTACGGTTGATGCTAAAGTTTCCGCTAAAAATAAATCCATCGCCCTGTCGTACCGCTGTAAAGGGGAATGAAATTTCTTTTGTCGTGCCTTTGATCGTCAAACGTCCTGATACCGTGTAACCGTTGGCGTCACCGGTAATGTGGGTAGATGTGAAATTTATTGCCGGATACTTTGCAGTGTTGAAATATTCTTCCTTTTTCAAATGGTTATCGCGCATGTCGACACCGGTGTTTACCGTCGTTGCGTCTACCGAAACATTAAAAGATGATGTAGAAAGATTTGAAGGGTCAAATTGTATCGTTCCGGTCAGCCCGCTGAAATGGCCCGTTACATTCAGCCCGAAATTTTTTATCGTGAATTGTATTTCACTCCCGTCGTTTACCGGTTTAAGGGACTGGGCGCTAAGAAGGGAACTGGTTGATAAGATTATTAACAGAGTCGATATAACTTTCATCATGATTTTTATAACGGATAGATTTCCTTACCTGTCATAAGGTTACTAAGGAAACATTAAAATCAACGGCCGTCTACACGAAACGCTCAAAAAGCGTTCCCATGTGTCGAACGTATGACGCGTTCGGACAGGAGAGGCACCGCATGCATCAATTTCAAAAACAAGCTTGTTGAATTATTACCCATAAACCGCTGTACAAACCGCCCGGTTGCCAGGCGCGACGAAAAATTTTTATTCCAGCGTTTCAAATAATTTTTCTCCATTTCGTTGCGTGAGATCTTTTTTTGAAAGAATAACCGGATTTGGTCGAATGCAAGCGCCGCACTGTGCATCGCCATACTCATTCCATTCCCGCACAAAGGGGTTATCATGCCGGCAGCATCGCCTAGCATCAGCATATGCTTTTCGACGCGTGTTTTCTTTTCAAAGCTAATTTGTGAAATTGTATAAGGCACGGAATTTACAAACTCAGCGGTATTAAATATTTTCTTCAAAACGGGATTCCTGAATAATACCTGGTCCTGCATTTCAAGTATCGAGTTATTACTTATCGACAAATTATTTGCAGTAGTGAGATAACAAAGGCAATATTTATTCTCTTCCACCGCAGAAATTCCACAATATCCGTCGTTGAAGTTGTGAAGCGCTATTTCGTCTGCCGGCTGATCACAGAGCACATGATATTTTACACCGATGTAATTATTCAGCTTGCCTGGTTTTTGCTGAACGAAATTTCTCTGCCAGCGCACATCGAGATTACTACGCTTGCCGCACGCACAAACAGCGGTCTTAACCGCAGCTTCCCCTTTATTTGTCTGAATGATATGAGTGTCATCCTCAAACAGCACATCGTTAACCTTTGTGTTTGTATAAACGAGCACTCTTTTTTCTGCTGCGAGGTGGTATAATTCGTCATCGATCTTATAACGAGTAATACCAAACCCTCCGAGATCAAGTTTGAAGTTGTAGGCTTTTCCATTTTGGTCGGAGACCACAAGCTTTTTTATTACGGGCAAATTCCAATCATTCAAAGGCAAGCCAATCCGTTGTAAGAAGCCATAGCTTTCAAGACTGATATATTCACCGCAGACTTTATGAAACGGATATTCTTCTTTCTCAAACAATGCAACAGAATAACC
>DASQJI010000058.1:0-6366 GCA_035631175.1 Parafilimonas sp. | reverse complement strand
CATCATCACAAATGGGCAAAAAAAGCAAGGCAGGGTGAAGCAAAATACCAGGACTACTTTTATATGTATCCGGATCGAACAATACCTGATGAGTTCGAAAAGGCAATGCCCGAGATCTTTCCTGAAAGCGCACCGGGAAATTTCACTTATATAACGGAATGCGACAAATGGGTGATGACCGTGTTTCACAACTACCAGTGGGATCTGAATTACACAAACCCGCAGGTATGCGTTGAAATGCTGGAAAATATTTTTTTCTATGCCAACCTCGGCGTCGACATGCTGCGCATAGATGCGCCCGCTTTCATCTGGAAACAAGTCGGCACCACCTGCCAAAATCTTCCAAGAGCGCATACCATTCTTCAATTGATAAAACAGTGCACAAATACAGCAACGCCGGGCATGGCCCTGCTTGCCGAGGCGATAGTTGAACCGGCGGAGATCATGAAATATTTTGGCACTGGTCTCGCTACTGCGAAAGAATGCGACTTTGCATACAATGCCACACAGATGGCTTTGCAATGGGATGCTCTTGCTACCGGCGATACAAGAGTAATGCTTGCTGCACAGCCAGAACTTTCACGAAAACCGTATGGCACATCATGGATCACTTATACACGCTGCCACGACGACATTGGTTTGGGATATAATGACTATATGATCGAACAAGCCGGTTTTAATGCATTTGAACATCGGAAATTCTTAATGCAATATTATTCGGGTAACTACAACGATTCTCCTGCACGCGGCGCATTATTTTCGGCGAACGCAAAAACGCTGGACGCAAGGATCAGCGGGTCACTCGCATCACTGTGCGGGCTTGAAAAAGCGCTTCTCGACAATGACGAAAATGAGATCGACACGGCTATCAGCCGCATTTTGATGATGCAGGCACACACCTTTTTCATCGGCGGCATACCGATGATCTTCTACGGAGACGAAGCCGGATACACGAATGATTACTCCTATCTCCTCGACGCAGGAAAGAGTTACGATAATCGTTGGATGCATCGTCCAATTATCGAGTGGGAAAAAAATAAAAAAATTGAAGAAGAGGAGACCGTGGAGAACAAGATCTTTACATCTACTCAAAGGCTTATTGCTCTTAGGAAAAAATTTTCAGTAATTGCCGATCACAAAAATCTTACGTGGCTTCCGCCGCACAACCTTCACGTAGCGGGCTATATCCGCACGGGCAAGCATCACGAGTTATATTGCCTCTTTAATTTCAGCAAACAAAAAGCTTTTCTCACGTGGTATATTTTTAAGCAACATGGTCATACACCTCAGCACGTCTATGACCATTGGCAAGAGTTGCAACACGTCGTCGGCGCCGATGATGAATATTTGACCCTCGAGCCTTATCAATTTTGCCTGTTAGAGCCCGCATAATTCATACTGCCGCCCGATTGCCGAACGGTCAAAAAAAGGTTTTGTTTCCACAAGTTTTTTCTACCTTTATTCCGATTTCAAGCCTTTACAACCATTACTGAATTAATAAATACATCATTGCATCCTAACGTATGAAGCGATATAATATCATTGCTGCAATATTGTGTTTAAAACCAGCTTAGAGAAGAACAACTATGAAGGAAATGACAGACACTCTACAGACTCTTGCTGTTGAAACTAATTTTCAAAAGATTATTTTATTAGTCGACGATGACGAGGACGAACATGATATTTTTCTCTCCGCGTTGAATGGAACCGGCGAAGATTGCACGCTTATTAGCGCCATAAGCAGCGACGAAGCATTAAATATCCTCCGGACTGTTACGCCCGACGTCATATTCCTCGATATAAACATGCCGAGGATAACCGGCATTAAGTGCCTTGAGGAAATCAGAAAGATAAAATCACTGGCGCACATTCCGGTGTACATTTATTCAACGGGTATCAATTCAAGAGAAGGACAAAAAGCGATCCTGCTCGGTGCAAAAGATTACATCATCAAGCCTAACAGCATTAACGACCTCAGTTCCGTGTTGAAAGACATACTGCAGTGATCTCCGATCTCTGATCTCTGATGTATGATGTATGATCTGCGGTTTCAGATTTAATTTCTAATTTCCCGCATTACTTCCTACGTCCTGCCTCCTACTTCCCGATTGCTAATTCCTACTTCCTATTTCTTACTTCCTAACTCCCAATTCTTAGCAGGGAATTTGTATGAAATAACCCGTATCGATTTTTTAACCCACAAACGCTAACCATGGACACGAAACAAACACCATTTCCACCACAAAAACAGAATTTGCCAGGCTCGGAACAGGAAATGAAACCCAGGCCGGTCACCGACAATCCGAACTACAAACCCACCGGCAAGCTGAAAGATAAAGTAGCGCTGATCACGGGCGGCGACAGCGGCATCGGCAAAGCTGTTGCCATCTTGTTTGCGAAAGAAGGCGCTAAAGTGGTGATCGTTTACCTCTCGGAGGAACAAGAAGATGCGGATGACACGAAAAAGATCGTGGAAAAATACGGCGGTACGTTGCTTCAAATTCCAGGGGACGTAAGCCGTGAAGAATTTTGTAAAGACGCTGTTCAAAAAACAGTCGATGAATTTGGCAGAATTGACATCCTGGTGAACAACGCAGCACAGCAAATCCCAGCTGAAAACATCGAAGAGATCGAAACAAAAAATCTCGTTCACACTTTCGAGGTGAATATATTTTCGATGTTCTGGCTAACAAAGGCGGCGTTAAAGCACATGGCTGAGGGCAGCGTCATCATCAACACCACTTCAGTCACTGCATACAAAGGGAGTCCTGAACTGCTGGATTATTCTGCCACCAAAGGCGCTATCACGGCATTTACCCGCAGTTTGTCGCAGAATCTCGTTAAAAAAGGTATTCGCGTAAATGGGGTTGCGCCTGGTCCGATCTGGACGCCATTGATCCCCGCTTCATTTGATGAGAAAAGGACCAGTGAGCATGGAAAGAACGCGCCGATGAAGCGCGCAGGTGAACCTGTTGAGGTTGCGTATTCATACCTGTTCCTTGCCACTGAGGAGTCGTCATACTTTACGGGCCAGATCCTCCATCCAAATGGCGGCACGGTGGTAAACGCATGATCGATAAGCAGGCATTACACTTTCCTAAAAAGACGGAAAAACCATCGATAAATACGCGTGGACAACTTCTTTTTCGTGTGCAAAATCAAGTACCAAAATAGGCCGTATTTTATGCGGAAAAACGGCTGCCTTTCAGTAACTTCGCGGCCAGTCAATTTTTTGAAGATCACATCAGTTTTTCCGCACAGATTTTATGAATGAAGAGCAAGTGAATCCCACGCCGCAAGAAGGAAATTACGGAGCAGAAAGCATACAGGTTTTAGAAGGTTTGGAAGCAGTTCGCAAGCGGCCCGCCATGTATATTGGCGACCTGAGCGTAAAAGGATTGCACCACCTTGTATACGAAGTAGTAGATAACTCCATCGACGAAGCCTTAGCCGGCTATTGTAAGAATATTTCAGTTACGATCCATGAAGACAATAGCGTGAGCGTGATCGACGATGGCCGTGGCATTCCCACAGGCATCATGGCAAAAGAACAGCGCAGCGCGCTGGAGGTGGTAATGACCGTGTTGCATGCGGGTGGAAAATTCGATAAGAACACCTACAAAGTGTCGGGTGGCCTGCATGGCGTTGGAGTGAGTTGCGTAAATGCGCTAAGTACGCACCTGCATGTAACCGTGCAACGCGAAGGGAAGATCTTTGAACAGGAGTACCGGGCTGGCGTACCGCAATACTCGGTGCGTGAGATCGGGGTCTCATCCTCAACCGGGACCAAGATTCATTTCTGGCCTGATCATACCATATTTCAAACAATAACTTATAACAAGGACATCCTCGAAGGCCGCCTGCGTGAATTAAGCTATTTGAACAAAAGAGTAAGGATCACGCTGACCGACCTGCGTGAGAAAGACGATGCGGGAAATTATTACAGCAAAGTATTTTACAGCGAAGGCGGAATCGTTGAATTCGTTGAAATGCTCGACAAAAGCGGTAAAAGAAATTCACTGCTTCCAAAGACCCTGTATATAGAAGGCCTCGATGAAGCATCGAATGTTGCTGTTGAGGTTGCGCTCACTTACAACGATGATTTTAAAGAGCACATTTTTTCCTACGTAAATAATATTAACACGATTGAAGGCGGAACCCATGTGAGCGGCTTTAGAACGGCAATCACGCGGGTGTTTAAAACGTATGGCGACAAGAATGGCTTGTTTGAAAAGGCAAAAGTTGAAGTGGAAGGCGATGATTTTCGCGAAGGGATGAGTGCGATCGTGTCGGTGAAAGTTCCCGAGCCACAGTTTGAAGGACAAACAAAAACAAAGTTGGGCAACAGTGAGGTGAGTGGCGTTGTTCAAACAACAGTTTCCCGTGTGCTTGAAGCATATCTCGAAGAGAATCCGAAGGAGGCGAAGAATATAATCAGTAAGGTTATCATCGCGGCGCAGGCACGGGTCGCCGCGCGCAAGGCGCGTGAGCTCGTGCAACGCAAAACGGTTTTGAGCGGCGGCGGTTTGCCCGGTAAGCTCGCCGACTGCAGTGAGCGCAATGCGGAGAAATGCGAATTGTTTTTAGTTGAGGGCGATAGCGCCGGCGGCACCGCAAAACAGGGAAGAGACAGAAGTTACCAGGCAATACTTCCGCTCCGTGGCAAAATTCTTAACGTAGAAAAGGCAATGGAGCATAAGATCTATGAGAACGAAGAAATACGAAATATTTTCACCGCGATGGGTGTAACAATTGGCACTGCTGAGGACCCGAAAGCGCTAAACATTACAAAGCTTCGTTACCACAAGCTTATCATTATGACGGATGCTGATGTGGACGGGTCGCATATCGCAACGCTGATACTCACTTTCATTTTCAGATACATGAAAGAGTTGGTTGACCAAGGATATGTTTACATCGCCCAACCGCCTTTATACCTCGTAAAAAGAGGCAAGGAACAGGAATATGCTTTTGATGAAGACCAACGGAAATTGCTCATTGAAAAATTGAGCAATGGAAAAGAAGACGGCGTGCACATTCAACGCTATAAAGGGCTCGGCGAAATGAATGCAGACCAGTTATGGGAAACGACAATGGACCCCAGCCGCCGCACGCTTAGAAAGGTTACAATTGAAAGTCTTGCCAATGCAGATGAAGTCTTCAGCATGTTAATGGGGGATGAAGTAGCGCCTCGCCGCTTATTCATCGAGAGCCATGCGAAATATGCGAAGATCGACGTATGATCCAAAAACAACCTGCCAGTTTCCTGGCAGGTTTGAGTGATCAACATTTATACGCTAAGACGTTTGTGGTTATGCTTTAACCGTAGTTCTCCTACTTTTTCTCGCATTAATAAACGGTAATCATCGCGTCGCCGTTATCTGTCCTCTAATCTCACCACCCGGATAAGTAGCCGTGTAATATGAATAATACATGTTGCCTGCAAGCAACTGAGATGCCTGGTCAGCGGTGAGTACTACACTGCTGCTGACGGTTCCATCGGTGGTCATTGTTGTGTCGAGGGTCCACGGTTCACCAACAACAGTTCCTGCAACACCTGAAGCACCAACATAAAATCCGGCTGATGACGGCGCACCGGAAAGACCGGTCCAGGTGGAAGTGTAGGTGAGCGTGTTAGTGGAAGGATCGAATGTGCCTGTTATAGTTCCGGTACCCGTTGCAGCGTTTGAAGGAACTACCTGCATGCCGTTTGCATTGCCACTGATGTTATAGGGCTGGTTGTTGTTATTATCCTCATCATCTTTGTTGCAACTGCCTATCAGCACCGCAGTAAAAATTAAAGACAGGAAGACAGCGGGAATTTTTTTTCCGTTCAGGAACTTGTTTTTCATAAAAGCTCTGTTTTTTAGTTGGGGAATAAATTAAAGAAAACCTACAACCAATTTGCATGCCCTTAACTAATCGGTTCTGCAATAATTTGTGAACGGAATGAGAAATTGCCGGTTAAGCAGGCAGCGGTGGGGCGAGTTGTGAGTTGTCAATTTGAGATTGTAAATCGTAATGTCTGATCTCTGATCTTTGATGTGATCCTAATTCCTAATTCCTGATTCCTAATTCCCACTTTCGCATCCTTTCATAATGAGAGCCTTTCCAATAAACCCCCTTGCAGTTTTCGCATTGCCAGAACTCATCAAAATATTTCGCAGTGTTGGGTTGCAACCGTAATGCGATGTCTTCTTTCTCCACAGGTTTTATTAAACCATTGCACACAATACATCTTGAAAATGGCTGAAAGTTTTTGAGATTGAAATGATGAAGAACTTGTTGAAGTTGTATTTCCGGATTTTCGTTAGTGATGATAAAAAGTTTGAGATCCGGGTTCGTTTGAAGCGCCGGATTTTTTGT
>DASQJI010000057.1:0-2971 GCA_035631175.1 Parafilimonas sp. | reverse complement strand
AGTACGAGTATTTGAATCCGTTTTGGCTGAAATCGCATAAGCGGCTTCAAGGCATACAACAGCGTTTTGCCGCTGTTGCTAACGTCATCGATCAGCAAAACATTCTTGTCGTCAAAATTGATTTCTTCAGTCAGCGTAATGACAGATGGTGCGTGCTTATCCATGTGCAGCGAGACCAGTGTTATGGAACACGACAAATACTGCCGTAAATAACCTTCTATTTTAGAAGCAATAAATCTTCCCGCACCCTTCGTTCCGAATTTTCCCGCTCCTTCAATGCCGATCACTACCAGCTCCGTACTTTCATCGCTCAGTTGTTCCGCGACTTCCAACGCCATGCGATGTAGTTTCTCAGCGGCCACATCTGAACTGAGTATTATTCTCCTTTTACTCATAGTTTTTCAAATGTAAGACATCAGCTTTTTAAATAACAGCTTGAAGTCAAAACTTTATCTTCGCAACACATAAAACACTATGCAGTTTTTTTTCCAGGCAGCCTTTATACTTGTTACCATCATTGCGGTGTTTCTTTTCAGCAAAAAGATAAAAGAGCTCAGAAGAAATATCTTGCTCGGCAGAGATGAAAGCATCAGTGGTGATACATCGGAACGATGGAAAAGTGTATTACTGATCGCGTTCGGACAAAAGAAAATGTTTCGCAACCCACTTGTTGCTGTGATACACTTCGTGATCTACGCCGGTTTCATAATTATTAATATCGAAGTGCTCGAGATCGTGATAGACGGGCTCTTCGGTACTCATCGCGTCTTCGCTCAACCACTTGGTCGATCGTATCCCTGGCTCATTAATTCGTTCGAAGTGTTGGCAGTAGGAGTTTTGACCGCCTGCATTATCTTTTTGGCGAGAAGAAATCTAATTTATGTGCGGCGTTTATGGATGAAAGAGCTCAATGGCTGGCCAAAAAGCGACGCCAACTATATCCTGATCACCGAGATACTTTTGATGACTTTCTTTCTGACTATGAATTCTGCAGATACAGTGCTGCAACAGCGTGGCTTTGGCGAATATGCACGTCATCAAACCGGGAACTTTATTGCCTCTGCTTTGATCCATCCACTATTTTCAAACATGAGTAGCGGTTCTCTCATGGCCCTGGAGCGGACATGCTGGTGGTTGCACATCCTCGGAATTTTTGCATTTCTAAATTATCTTCCTTATTCTAAACACCTGCACATACTTTTTGCATTTCCCAATACATATTATGCACGGCTCCAGCCAAAAGGCAAGATCGACAACATGCCCGAAATTCAAAAAGAGGTCTTGTTCGCAATGCAACCTGAAACCGCGGCCACAGAAGCGGCAGCCGATGGACAAAAAAGATTCGGCGCAAAAGACATTTTTGATCTGAGTTGGAAAAATTTGCTGGATGCGTACAGTTGCACAGAATGTGGAAGATGCACGGCTGCCTGCCCCGCAAATATTACCGGTAAAGTTTTAAGCCCGAGGCTGATCATGATGAAAACGAGAGACAGGGCGGAAGAAGTGGGCAGGAATATCAATGCGAACAAAGAATTCAAAGACGACGGTAGAACCTTACTCCATACTTACGTTACCGAAGAAGAACTGCGCGCATGCACCACTTGCCAGGCTTGTGTGGAAGAATGTCCCGTTAGCATAAACCCGCTGGATATTATTTTGCAATTGCGCAGGTATCTGATCATGGAAGAAAGTAATGCGCCGCAGGAATGGAATGCGATGTTCAGCAACATCGAAAATAACTTCGCTCCCTGGAAATTCTCCCCCGACGAAAGGGATAAATGGGCCGAAGAGATGACATAAAGTTGCCTCTTTTGTGCTCTTCTTCTTCGTGGCTGATACTTTTCCCCGTTAATATTTTTTTCCAAAGGCCGTTTGGTACAATTATGGAAACAAATATTGTATTGTTAAACCCAAAATCAGTTTTTATGGACAACTTAGAATTAAAGGGAAACTGGAACGTCTTCAAAGGTAAATTGAAACAGACTTATGGTGATCTTACAGACGATGATCTGAGGTACGAGGAAGGAAAGGAAGACGAACTGTGGGGACGGCTGCAAAACAAAACAGGCAGGACCCGCGAACAATTAACAAGGTGGTTGAATGGAAAAGATGAAAGAGACAGGAATCGGATTTAACTTCATAAAGGGCCGGCCAACGCCGGCTTTTTTTTTTAATTTTCTCGCACGATGAGCCGTTGAAAAACTTATTCGAAAGCCGTGTTGTGGTCGTGCTCTACTCATCACTCATTACTCATCATTGATCACTCATCTCTTTATTCTTTCGATCACCACTTTCAGGATTCTTATCTCATCGCCTACAATACTGTCGATAGTTTCAAATTCATCGGTGATGCTTTTTAATTCACGTAACGTTACCCGGGCATCAGATTGCACTTCTTTAAATCCCGATTCGATCTCCTGTTGCCTCTGGTGCAGCAAAGCCTGCACCTTATTTGTTATGGGCGCACGCTTTGAAGTGACCGGCTTGTCAACGCGATGCTGCACGAGATGAGTCGCCCTTTTAAATTTCGCATTGATGTTGTGAACCAACGGCTCAAGATCATTTCGTCTAAAATTATCCGGTGCGCGTGCGAACAGAGAAGAAAGCGTTGCTATATGCACCGTTAGCATGTAACTGCTCGCCACGAATTGATGGTAATGTTCCATGTTCTGCTGCTTACTTCGTGGTTCCGAAAGCATTTTCTGAAAGTTGTCGTTGAGATTCGCAAGCGCCACGAATGCCTTTTTCCGTGCAGCGTTGTATTCCTCACGGGTGAATGCCTTTTGCAGGAATAGGGAAGCCACTACATTGAAATATAAGTGATTTGCCCCCAGTGCCGCTTCGATCATTAAAGGCGTTTGCTGCTCTTCCCACACAGGCAAAACGAATAAAGAAACAATAAAAGCAATTGTGCATCCGATCAGGGTATCAATCGCACGATCCTTAACGATTACCGTGAAGTCGGATTGAT
>DASQJI010000056.1:0-2669 GCA_035631175.1 Parafilimonas sp. | reverse complement strand
CTTTTTTTCGAGGACCATTCCGGAGATATTTTGCAGGATGATGTGATTTCGCGATTGCTGACTTTTAAGAATGTACTGATCACAAGCCACCAGGCTTTTCTTACTGATACCGCTATTAAAAATATCGCCGAGACTACGATTTATAATTTGGATTGTTTTGAAAACAATGTTGCGTGCGAAAACGAGTTGTGATGATGGAACACGGATGACACGGCCTGCGGGCACGGATCTTCACGGATTTCCTTGCTGCCCACTTTTGACCTTCCCTCTTCATTTTGTTTTAAAATAAGATCCCTCTAAAACCGTCTCATCCGTCTGATCCGTGTTCCATTTTCTCACACATCAATCCTCAACTCAACATCACCCCCTACCGGATGCCCCACACACGTTAACACCAATCCCTGCTGTAATTCTTTTTCGGTGAGCACTTCATTATACGAATGCCAGACTGTTCCCTTCACACATTTCGCCACGCAACTGCCGCAGCGGCCCGCTTCACAACTGTAAGGCAAAACGATTCCCTGTTTTTTTGCGGACTGCAAAATAGAATCCGGGTAATTGACGATGATATCAATTTCCTGGCGGTTAAATTGAATAAATACCTTGTGTGCATTTTTATCAGGCGGCGATGCATCTCTTTTCCTAATAGCATTGATCGCAAAATCCTCGCGCTTTATATTATCGTTCGGCACATCATGTTCACGCAACGTGTATGTGCACATGCGCATGTATGACTCCGGGCCGCATATGTAAAACAAAATTTCTGTGGGATCAGACACCGCATATCCAGCCAAAAACTCTAACAACAAGTCCCTGTGCAATCGTGCTCTTGACAGCTCAAGAATATTACTGAATAAAAACTCTATGTGAAAACGAAACGGAAATGTTTCCTGCAGATCTTTTAAGTGATGCAGGAAAATTGTTTTTTCCGGTGAGGCATTACTATAAATGAGAACGAGTGACAAATGAGGATGCGCATACAAAGCTGTCTTGATCAGGGAATAAATGGGCGTAATGCCACTGCCTGCCGCGAAGAAAAAGATCTGTTTGTAATTCTCAATATCATCCGGTAAAATAAAAAGCCCGCCGCTGCCAATGGTTATTAGTTCATCGCCAATCATTGCTGTGTCAACCAACTGTCTTGATAACAATCCGTTTTCAATTCGCTTAACGCCGATCGATAAAGGTTCGTTTAAGACGGGAGTTGACGTGATCGAATAAGACCGTCTTACTTCCACGTTGCGCGAATGGTAAACCAGCGTTATATATTGCCCGGGTTTGTACGTGATGTTATGGTCATCAGCAAAGGCGAACGTTTTGAAATCCCTTACTTCCTCGTTGACGCGTGCGATGCGAATTGTCTTGTATAATCCAGCCGGCTTCTTCATCGCTTAAAATTATTCCGTTCTCAAACGTTTTGTCCGATACCGGACAATTTTTTAAAAAGAAATTTTGATAACTCGCTTATTTCTAACGTTTTCGCTTTGGCATCCGTATTGGAAAATAAATGAGCAAAATTATATAATGGACACAGTGATCGAAGAAGAAGTTAAGTCGAAGAGAAAAAAGAAAACCTTTTCTTTTATTGTGATTGCCATTGCCATTCTTGTCCTGGCTATTTGGCTCGTCCGCACTTCATTCGCATCGTCCCTGCAAAAATCTAATATCACGACCGCCGTGGTTGAGAGAGGTGATATTGAAAATACCATCAGTGCCAGCGGAGAAATTTTACCGGAGTTCGAAGAGGTCATCACGAGCCCGATAAATGCTTCCATTCAAAACGTGTTAATGGATGCAGGCAACAAGGTGGAGCCTGGACAATCGATCTTAACGCTCGATAAGTCCACGTCGCAAACAGAATACGAGAAAGAAAAATTTGAGCTCGAATCGAAACGTAATGACATACAAAAATTGAAGCTCGAATTGGCCAAAAGCTTTTACGACATACAGTCAAACAATAACATAAAACAACTGCGTATCAACAGTCTTCAGGCCGACGTAGAAAATGCGAAGCGTTTATATAAAGCCGGAGGCGGAACCAAAGAGGATGTCGACAAAGCGGAACTCGATTTGAAGGTTGCCCTGCTCGAAAAGCAACAACTGGAGAACGAAATAAAAACAAAACAGCAAACCATGCAGGTGCAGATACGCGAATCGGAGATCGCCGCTGCTATACAGCAAAACGATCTGCATGCACTCGAACGCAAACTGAATGCGGCAAACATAGTTGCAACCCGCGCCGGTGTTGTGACCTGGGTGAACAAAAATATCGGTGTGTCTGTGCACGAAGGCGAATCCCTCGCACGCATTGCCGATTTGAGTAGTTTCAAAGTCACCGGAAGCATTTCAGATAATTACCTGGATCAATTGCACAACGGTATGACGGCCATCATCCGCATCAATGAAACGCAGATCCGGGGTACCGTTTCTAATATTTATCCTTCAGTTCAAAATGGTATCGTCTCCTTCGATATCCAGCTCAACGAACAAGACAATAAGTTATTACGACCGAATATGAAAGTGGATGTGTACCTGGTCACTGCTTCGCATGGCAATGTGCTGCGGGTTGCGAATGGCCCGGCATTCAGAGGCGCTTCTTCACAGGACATATTTGTATTGAATAATGGAAAAGCAGAAAGAAGAAGTGTGCATATCGGCATGACAAACTT
>DASQJI010000055.1:0-9013 GCA_035631175.1 Parafilimonas sp. | reverse complement strand
TAACCCGATCACCATAGCAATAATACCAAAGACCGAGAAAAGGAGAAGCATTGTCGCGGGCCTTTCTTGCGAAATAAAAAATCCTGCGATCTGGATGAAGACGCAGACAATGTACCAGTATAATTGCGACATATCATTTTTCGCAATTGCATTCACGGCCAGGATTACGCCGAACCCTATCAGTGGCACGATCACAAGCAGGAAATTCTTCATCGACTTTGACGGATTGAAGACAGGTATCGAACCCGCCCATCTGCCAATCATCAAACTGCCCCAGTATACGGATACAAACGGCGCTATAGTCGCTGCGGGCATACTTCCAAACTCGGGTTGCTCCAGTAAATGCCCAAGGTTGCTGGCAATAGTAACTTCTACACCCACATAAGTAAATATGCCGAGCATTCCGAGCACAAGTTGTGAATATTTCATCGCGCCCCACCCTTCGCTGTTTTTCGTGGCACGCCTGTTGGCATAAATCAAGCTCACAACAATTACGGCAAGGGAGCCGAGCAGCCACCACAACCTGTAAATTTCGAGCGCATGTTTCTCGGCGTCGTTCGTGGGTATTGTTTTGTAACTGTAGAAGACGGGGATGAAACATGCTATCAACAAAATTGTCATGACGACCAGCACCGCAGTTGCCTTGTTTGATTTTTCGATAGACGACTCAGACGTTCCTGCAGGTAATTTTTTCGAAAAAATAAACAACAACGCGGCGAGAAAAAACAGTCCGCCAACGCAGCTGTATAAAATTGTTACTTTATCGAGGTTCAAGGATGCGATCTGTTCATCCGTAACAGTCGTCGATCCAAACAAAGCAATCGCAACGATGATCGGGCCGATCGTCGTTCCGAAAGAATTTACTCCACCTCCAAGATTCACGCGATGTGTTCCGGTGGCAGGATCGCCCAACTCAATCGCAAAAGGTTGCGCGGCGGTCTGTTGAAGGGAAAAGCCGAGTGCGACAACAAACAATGATGTGAGAATAGCAGAGAAGCCGCCATAATTCACAGATAAGATCATTAGCACCGCACCAACCACCGAGAGAAACAAACCATAAATGATCCCTTTTTTATAGCCCCAGTGTCCCATTATATCTCTTCCCCTGCTAACACCAACAATATATAAAACGAGCGAGCCCACATAATAAGCAAGATAGTAGGCAAAGTCTATCAGCTGTGACTGAAATTGGTCCAGGTGAAAAAAGTGTTTGCAGAAGGGAATGAAAATACTGTTACTTGCTGCTATAAATCCCCAGAAAAAAAATACGACTACTAAAGTGGCAAGCGCGCCGGTGTTGGTTTTGATTGGCTCTGCTATCCGCAAACTTGATTCGGGAGCATCGTCCATTAAGATGTTTGTATCCATTGCTGGCTCATCGTTATTTTATTGAAGGAATGAAATGACGTTTAAAAGTAATCACATTTTATCTTTCTAAAAATTTTTAAAATAGTTTTCATATTGTCGTTAATTTGATAACCGAATTTCTCTGTTCATAAATCCATTACTTATTGCATGGAAATAATTCACCTGAGTGCGGAATGTTACCCGGTTGCGAAGGCCGGTGGTTTAGGTGATGTTGTTGGCGCGCTTCCAAAGTATCAAACACAAATGGGCCATTACGCAAAAGTTGTGATGCCCATGTACAGGACAAAATTTTTATACCAACACGATTGGATTGTTGATTTTAAGGGAAGGACGAACCTTGCAGACTGGTGGTTTGATTTTACGGTCATCAAAGAAAAAGATAATACGCTTGGCTTCGATCTTTACCTGATCGACATCAATAGCCTGCTCGACCGCGAAAATATTTATGGATATAGCGACGACACACAACGTTTCGTTGCGTTTCAAATTGCATTTGTAAACTGGCTCAGCCACTGGCAACATAAGCCGGACGTTTTGCACTGCCACGATTATCATGTTGGCCTTATTCCTTTCATGGTAAAATATTGCTACGACTACAATCACCTTGCGGATATTCCAACAGTGCTCACGATTCATAATGCGCAGTATCAGGGCTGGATGAGTTGGGACCAGAGCCGACTGATTCCGCGCTGGGATACATGGAAAGGAGGTTTACTCGAATGGAATAATAATATTAACCCGCTCGCGGCTGCCGTAAAGAATGCGTGGAAAGTCACCACCGTGAGCTGGAGTTATCTCGATGAACTGCGTTACAACTCGAACGGACTTGAAGCGTTGTTTGAATACGAAAGAGGAAAGTGTGTTGGTATACTAAACGGAATTGATGCCGATGTTTGGGACCCGGCGACTGATAAGTTTATTGCCGTAAATTATGATGCCGACGACGTGGATGAAGGTAAAGAGGAAACGAAAAAAAGTTTATGTGAAGAGTTCAATCTGAATCCTGAAAAACCTCTTGTTATTTTTATCGGAAGATTGGTTGGCGAAAAAGCTGCGGACCTTCTGCCTGATGCTATCATTTCTTCCATGTACTCCATGCATGGCAATGTGAATTTTCTTGTGCTCGGCAGCGGAGAGCCCCACGTTGAATGGCAACTGCGCCAACTCACACAAACATTTCCAGGAAACTATAACGCCGTGATCGGTTATAACGAAGCGCTGAGTCATCGTATGTATGCGGGCGCAGATTTCCTGTTAATGCCGAGTCGTGTTGAGCCGTGCGGACTGAATCAAATGTATGCGATGCAATATGGCACGGTGCCCATGGTGCGAAGTACCGGCGGGCTGAGGGATACCGTCACGGACATGGGCGACTGGCAGGGCTGGGGAATTCGGTTTACGCATGCCAGCATTGGGGACATTGTGCATGCGATCAGCAGAGCTGTGGCATTGTATTATGATGATAGAGAATCATTGACTCGGATGCGCAAGCATATGATGCAGATAAACAACAGCTGGGAAAATTCTGTGCAGCAATATTTAAATATTTATCAGAGCTTAAAGTTTTAGCTTTAGTGATAAATTTTCAAAATAAATTTGAACATATGTCGGTAGCAACAAAGTCTGTGATCGCGGTAATATTGGGAGGAGGAGCAGGCACGCGCTTATATCCTTTAACTGCAGCACGTTCAAAGCCGGCTGTTCCTATCGCGGGCAAATATCGTTTGGTTGACATCCCGATCAGTAATTGCATAAATTCAGAGATCAATCGAATATTTGTTTTAACGCAATTCAATTCAGCGTCGTTAAACAAACACATAAAGAACACTTACCTCTTCAGCCATTTCAGTTCTGGCTTCGTCGATATTCTTGCGGCCGAACAAACACCCGATAACCCGGGCTGGTACCAGGGCACTGCGGATGCAGTTCGTCAATCATTGCGGCATATCAGGAATAACGATTTCGATTACATACTGATCTTAAGCGGCGACCAGTTGTATCAAATGGATTTTGGCGCAATGCTGAATGATCATATTGAGAAAGGTGCTGAGATATCGATTGCGACGATACCGGTTGGCGACAGGGAAGCACCCGAGTTTGGAATTTTGAAGACGGATGAGAACAATCATATCACTTCATTTATCGAAAAACCCAAGAAAGAAATTTTACCCGAATGGGTGAGCGATACAGGGCAGCAGATGCAGCAACAGGGGAGAAATTATCTTGCGTCGATGGGCATTTATATTTTCAATCGCAAGCTGATGGCCGAACTCCTGATGCAGCATCATCCCGACGCTGCGGATTTCGGTAAGGAAATAATACCGGCATCGATCCACAATCACCAGGTGATCAGTTACCAGTATGACGGCTACTGGACAGACATCGGAAATATTTACTCCTTCTTTGAAGCGAATCTTGCATTAACGTCAGACATTCCTACGTTCAATTTGTTTGACAGTGCAAGACCGGTTTATACGCGTCCACGCATGTTGCCGCCTGCCAAGATCAGCGGCACCACGCTCGAAAAAACAATGATAGCAGAAGGATGTATCATTCTCGCAAGCAGGCTTGAAAATACGGTCATGGGGATTCGCTCACGCGTTGGCCACGGCACGACGATTGTTAGCAGCTACCTGATGGGGAACGACCTCTATGAAACGATCGAACAGATGGACGAAAATAATGCGATGGGTGTTCCGCGCATTGGAATTGGCGACCGCTGTTATATAAAGAACGCGATCATTGACAAGAACTGCAGGATAGGAAATGATGTGAGAATAAATGGTGGCAGTCACCTGGAAAATATTGATCATTCACTCTACACAATAAAGGATGGGATCGTGGTTGTGAAAAAGGGTGCGATCCTTCCTGACGGTTTCGTGATATAAATGAATGCTGGCGACGGAAAGCTTCTAATGAATTCACTATCGCCAGCATTATTTTTACATGCCGCGCGTTTTGCTGCTTTCATCTCCGGTGATGCAATATTCGAGTTGCAGCCAATGAAAAGGAGCCGGACAAATAACAGAAACTTAATTGCGGGCGCCAATTCATGCCGTCTTTATCATTGCTTCGGTTATACTCGCCGACTTGAACGGCTTTGCACAGTTTAAATTTTACTCTATCGGGTCATCTTCTTCCAGCTCAATGTTTTCGTCAAGATCATCGACATCTTCAATTTCTATTTCTTCAATTTCATCATCTTCCGCGAAAGACCCATCATCTTCCATGTCATCCGCTTCATCGGTGAGATCATCGTCTTCGAAGTCTTCATCTTCCGTATCTGTTTCTTCTGCCCGGGATGTTAAGTCTTCATCGGTCATCGCCGCATCTGCATAAGGAGCCGGCTTTATTTCGGTGTCGGTTCTTTTGTTTGATTTCGGATTGTACATAAAACGTTTCTTACATCAAACGCAATTAGCAAGCCATAATTTTTTACACCCGAAACTTAACGATAAATTCTTTTTGTGAACTGCTGCTTACAGATAAAATGATCAACTCCTTTGAAATGGAGCCACTATGCTTTTTTTATTGCCGGTTTTTTAAAATAAAGCCATGCGATGAACCCGGCGATGATAAATGGCCAGATGCTGACACAGAATAAAAACAGGCCAATAAGAAAAGAGGTGCCAGTTGAAAAAGCTCTTGTCATCTTAGTAAAAAAGTCGGGCTTCAGA
Source organism: Parafilimonas sp. (assembly GCA_035631175.1). Classification (GTDB taxonomy): domain Bacteria; phylum Bacteroidota; class Bacteroidia; order Chitinophagales; family Chitinophagaceae; genus Parafilimonas. Next base: position 3,968 of record DASQJI010000055.1, on the reverse strand, counting down.
TCATCTGCGGTACGACCATTCAGGTACTGGTAATAATTAAGATTGATGGTGCTGTACGCAGAAGCGTGTTGAAGGTATTGTATCCTGCCATTCGCCGCTTCGATGTTTTCCTGGATGTCGTTGATCTGGCTCTGTACCTGCAAAATATCATTCATATTCCTCGCCTGTTTCAAAAGCTCCAGGTATTTTTCGCGGACAGCCATCTTCGCCTGGAGCCGCGCTTTCGTATCAACCACTTCACCGGTTACATCTTCTGTCGATACATTTTTCGCCATTAACTTGATCCCGTCACCGCTGAATGAATTTACAAGGGCGTCAAATTGATCGACCGGAACTTTCACCGTTAAACTATTTTCAATTCGCAGATCGTTCTCAGTTTGTTTTTCTGCAGCCACGTAAGCGCCGAATTGTTTCAACGATGCGTGAATTGTTGAGTTGAATTTTTTGTAATCGTCAAGTTTCAATTCGATGTCTGCGGTCTTGATGATCTTTTTATCCCAATCCTGATTGACAGTTTGCGTCGGTGCCGGAGTATTCGCCGGTTCCGTACCGGTGCCTGCCGTGTCTGAGATCCGGATTTGCTTCTCCTCCTGTTTCGGAGACACCTGGTTGCCTGGTTCTGCAGCGGCCGACTCTTGCTTGCCGGCGTTCTGGTCACTTGAATGGTTTGAGCATGCGACAAGTGAAAGCACGGCAAAGGCCACCCAATATAATTGTGACTTCATAAAAAACTTTTTGAATTGTTGTAAATAAGATGCCTGAAAGACGGTTTTACATAAGTGTGCTTACAGTTTCTTCAAAGAAATATAAACACTGTCATTCGCAGCGAAGAGATCCAGGCTACTATCAGATTGCGCGACGATATTAAACGGCTGATATGTGCTGTCATTTTTAAAGTAAACAACTTTGCTTGTGCTATCAGTGTAGAACGTTGTTGAATCAACTTTTGCTTCTGTTTCATAAGTAACCAGGCTGTCTGAGGAGAAATCTAAATATCGCGGTAAAGAATCACGCACCGCAGAACTAAAAAACGAGCTGAGCGTATCGGTTGGTTTCAGTTTGTGCTGAAGAGAAGAGTCCGTAATGCTAACCACTTCGTACCTTCCGGTGAGCAGTGGAGATTTGTTTGCTTGTTCATTTTTGTGTATTAGCCAGTTGCAGGACACAATGCTTGCAGCAACTGCAATTACAATTGCAGCATGAATTTTCGTTTTCATTTTTTGATTTTTGAAAGTGAAGAATTTTGCAGGCCTGCAAGTAATTAATAACAAAAAAAAAATTTTGTAACCCAGCAAGACGAGTTAAAACAAAGCAAAAGAAAAGATTGTTGGCAGCGCGGCCATTGCTCCAGGAAATTTACTTGCGCGAAAATGATCAGGCGAGTGTGACGGATGATGTGTGGTTGCTTTCGAGGTTAGTTTAAAAATTATTTCATTTCACCCAATTCCATTACGATGTCCCATTCTTCATCTGAAACTGGTTGGACCGACAACCTTCCTAATCTCACCGCGCCATGTTTTGCAAACGTTTATCTGCCTTTATCTCGGCGAGTGATACCGGTCTCTTAAAAGCTTTTACCGGCTTAAGGTCAACCGCAAGCCAGTTGCCTTCTTTGGCTGTTGGGTCGGGATAAAACTCTTTGGCAACTTTTGCGATGCCGACAATCTCCATGCCTTCGTTGCTATGATAAAAAAAGACTTCGTCTCCTTTCTTCATCGATTTAAGATGACCTCGTGCGGCGAAATTGCGTACGCCATCCCAGCGCGTTTCTTTGTCTTTGATGAGATGCTCCCAGCCGTATGTGGAAGGTTCTGATTTTACAAGCCAGTGTGCCATAAAAAATGTTTATTGGTTAATTGGTTTATTAGGCTATTGGGTGAAGATAAAATTTTTACGCTTTTTTATCCGCGGAAAAAATCGTGTAGATGAAGCGGTGCTGTGGTTACCGAATTCAATCTTACACGGATACCCACTTTTTAGTACGAACAAAATTTCAATATTATTTTGACGAGAGCAATTCGAGGCATTCCTTCAGGCTGTCTTGCCAGTTCTTTAATCGAATGCCGAATGCGCGGCTGATCTTTGTTTTATCCAAACCTGAAAAGGCAGGCCGTTTTGCAGGAGTTGGATAAGATGTGGTTGCAATTGGATGAATAATGCAGTCAAGTCCTTCAATGTTTTTTATTGCAACCGCGAAATCGTACCATGAAATGATTCCGTCGTTACTGAAATGGAAAATGTTTGAAGTTTGATCTTCCCCATTCACCACTGACAACTCACCATTCACAATTGACAAGATCGCCTCCGCCAGGTCTTTCGCATATGTTGGTGAGCCGAACTGGTCGTTCACGACGCTGATCTCTTTTCTTTCCTTCATCAACCGCAACATCGTTTTCACAAAATTGTGCCCGAAGCTGCTGTAGATCCATGACGAGCGGATGATGATCGTGTTCGGATTATTTTGTAAAGCCAGTTGTTCGCCGAGCCATTTTGTGTAACCATAGTAGTTGATGGGATTTGTAGGGTCCGTTTCCTTATAAGGGTTCTTTGCATTGCCTTCGAAAACATAATCCGTAGAGACATGGACCAGGCTCGTATTGAACTCGTATGCGTACCTGGCAATATTGCCGACTGCCTCCGCATTCGTTTTGTATGCGGCTTCTTGTTCTGTCTCGGCTTTATCAACCGCAGTATAAGCGGCGCAATTGATGAAGTGAGAAGGTGAATATTTTTCGAAGGCACGTTTTACGGAAGATTCTTCTGCAATATCCAGGCCTTGCTTGTCAAGAAAAATAAATTCAATGCCCGGAAATTGTGTTGACAACTGCTGTAACTCTTTTCCTAACTGGCCATTTTTACCGCTTACTAAAATTTTGGATGTAGCCATTCAACAAAAAAATAAGTTTTCATCAAAAGGAACGAGGGGTTATACATCGGCGTCACCTCAGATCTCTTTACAAGAAAGTCCAAATATATCAAGAAGATTTATTGCCGCATTTCTGAATGAGATGCCCGATCAATGTGATTGTATATTTAGCATGATGCGTTTCGGGCATGACGGTTGACGAGATTGCGCGTTACCTTGCCTTTAGCCTGATATCGTGGCGAATACGGATTAGAGATGTGAACAAAAATTTGACGGGTCGATATGGAAGAACTCGTGTGTCCACGTCCATTTACAAACTCCAATATGCCCTCGCCTTTATTTTGTCACTGTATAACCCTTTTAGATCAGCAATGAGCGCGTACGGTTTTGTGATCGATAAAAAATAATTTTCGTCAAGACAATTGTATTCATCATGACACACAGCAATGATAACGACATCATAATCGTTCGCAAGATTGTCGGTGAGTGAGAAACCGTATTCAGCCTGCAGTTCTTCGGAAGAAGCATGGGGATCGGTTACGTCAACATTCAAGTAATAGTCGCCAAGCGTTTTAACGATGTCAGCAACTTTTGAATTCCGGATGTCGGCCACATTTTCCTTGAAGGTCGCACCCATTACCAGTACTTTCGCTTCCTTCACGTTATTGCTGTGTTTGATGATGTGCTGAATGATCTTTTTCGCAATGTAATTGCCCATCGTGTCGTTCACATATCTTCCGGCGGTGATCACGCGCGAATTGAAGCCTATCTCAGATGCTTTGTAAGTTAGATAGTATGGGTCGACGCCGATGCAATGTCCTCCTACAAGCCCTGGCTTAAAGGAAAGAAAGTTCCATTTTGTTTTTGCTGCCTCCAGTACTTCGTATGTGTTTATTCCTATTTTGTCGAAGATTATTGAAAGCTCATTCATTAAAGCAATGTTCAGATCGCGCTGCGTGTTTTCGATCACCTTTGCGGCTTCGGCAACTTTTATCGACGAAGTTTTATGAACGCCGGCTTGCACAACGATTCCATAGACCTTCGCAATTTCTTCCAGCGATTCGGCATCGCAACCGGCGACAACTTTTTTTATGTTGAACAG
>DASQJI010000054.1:0-12371 GCA_035631175.1 Parafilimonas sp. | reverse complement strand
ATAAACACCTTTATTGTTTCGAAACAACTTTTAGTTGTGCATACTTTTCAGGATCTTTTTGAAGGTACTATCGATAGCGTGCTCCTCGGGTGTTTGTTTCTTTTGCCCAAGAATGTGTTGCTCGTACGGGTCCAGTGCAATGTTGTACAATTTATTTTTTTGCGGGCCCAGCAAGCTGTCTGCTCCATACCTTTTATATACTTTATTGTGCACCCAGGTAGCCTGGGCATCCAAATATGGGCGGGGTTCGAAGTAACAATAAACCCATTCGCGGGTGCTTGTTGGATAAAAAGGCGTCCCGTCTAAGATACCGTAGTTGATCGGAAGCGGTATGTTCGAAATGGAAGCAAGCGTCGGCATAAAATCGGTAAAATCGACAAGCGACGAATCAACCCGCGCGGGATACCCTTTGCGGTAGAGAATTAACGGCACATGCGTAGCAAAAATAGTCAAGGAGTTCTTAGCACCAACAACGGTATCTCCATTCCAAATCGATGTGATCTCCTGCGGACTTCCATTGTCGCCTGCAAAAATCACCACGGTGTTTTCGTCGGTGCTGTCAATTATTTGCCCAACTTTTTTATCCATGTACTTTACCATGGAAGGAAAATATTTCGGATCTCCGCGTTTATCGGGTGTCCAGATCGCAAATTTGGTATCATCCGGGGTTGGAGAAAACGGGCCATGGCACAAAGACATTGAATAAATAATAAAATATGGCTTCCGCACCGTGTCTCTGAAATGGGAGAGATAGTCGGTAAACCAATCGTCAGCATATTTGTTCAAGGTGACGCTATCCGGTAAATACGCTCCATTCTCATATATATGCGGGCTTTTGTACCGGCTTCCTGCGCTGTCCTCCTGGGACGGTTGCCAAACAGAATATTTATCAAAACCAAGTGCATGAATAGATGGTTCAAATCCATCCAACTGCCACTTTCCTACAAAGCAAGTTGAGTAACCAGCGTCCCTGAACATATTGCCGATCGTACGGTTCGAAGTGTCCATCACGCCCCATTGCTTGTAATTTCTAAAATTGTATTTGCCGGTTAAAAGCATAAACCTGGAAGGAGAGCAGTCTGGCGTACCATGGCAGTTTGCATATCGCACGCCCGCGTTTGCCATCGCATCAAGGTGCGGCGTTTCATAGGATTCGCCGCCGTTACAGGTGAGTAGTTCGTAACCTACATCATCGGCTACGATCAGAATAATATTGGGCTGGCTTGTTGAATCAGCCTTCATATGCGATGAAGTGCCGGGAGCATGGAGCGATGGGTCAATCTTTTGACAACCCAAACAAACCAACAGGATTATTGGAAAATAGTTTCTCATTCAGCAGAAGTTGATAATTAAAATGCGTATTCGAAATTGTCCATCACGGCTCAGCCTGCAAGTTATCATAAGGTAAGATTTTCGAAAAGTAACGAATTTTCCTGTTGCTGAAAAATGAAATAATTCTGGTCCAATCAGGATATGCGACGAAGAAAAACATTAATCGCTTGTTTATAGTAAATTCCCGCTCTGCCGAATGATGAGATTTAAAATATACCGCGCGATCGCTTTCATATTCTTTTTGCTTACATTGGCTGTGAGTTTTCCGCCTCTCCGTTCATCTGAGAGATGGACCGACGTAAGAATGGTCATTACAATCGTGATCGCTATCTTGTTTTTCGTCTGTTACTCTTTCCTCTTAAGCATATTCAATTATTACGAAGAGCCGGGCTGGAAAAACGTTGCGGTGATCATTTTCTTAAGCGGTAACAGCGTATTTTATTTTTTACCGCTCACACGGGCAATCCCAAATCTCTTCTTTAATTTTTCGCTGCTCATCTTCTACATGCCATTGATAGTTGCATTCGCCACCTTAAACGAGAAGGAAATAAAACCGCTTACCCAGTCCTTTGCGTATTTAATGCTTATCATTTGCTTACTGCATATCGTGTTGCCATTCGTAAGGGGGACAATCGATCTTTCCGGCTACAGCTATGCATTTAATGCAATTTTTCTGTTGCCTTCCGCATTAATGGTGCTGCTTTTTCACAGAATGGCTATTCTGTCGGCCAAAGAGAACGAAGAGCAGTCTGAGTCAGACGAGCAGCAACATGATCTATTGTGACTGAGGTCGCTTAAATTATATTTGTTCCTTAACTATTCAGATGGAACTAGTCCAGGTGATTGCATATTCAGGCGTATTTGTTTTTGCGATTACCGGCGCATTGAAGGCACGAAAACACCGCATGGATATTTTCGGAGCTGCGGTGCTGGCTTTTGTAACTGCGTACGGCGGCGGCACCATCAGGGATCTGCTTCTCGGTATCAGGCCCGTAAGTTGGGTGAATGATTATATCGCACTGTCTCTGGTGATCGGCGCTGTTATGATCGTTTCCCTGGTGCGCAGAAGTTCTATAAAGTTTATCCGAACCATTTTTATAACAGACGCTATTGGCCTGGGTCTATTCACATCCACCGGTATTGAGATCGCCCTTCACAACGACATAAATTCAGCTTATGCAGTCGTTATGGGCGTTATAACGGGCACTTTCGGTGGTTTGCTGGCAGACATTCTCAGCAATACAATTCCTGACCTTTTGAAGCGCGGCGAACTTTATGCAACCGCCAGTTTAATTGGAGGGCTTATTTATATCCTCTTCTTAAAAGCAGGCATTCCGCACAATGTAGATCAACTCGTTTGCGTAGTCGTTGTCGTTGCGGTGAGAATAATTTCCAAGGTAAAGCGATTGGTCTTGCCTGATATTTAGCGATTCGGCGCAGTTGCAACGATCGCATACGCTTGCACGAATTTTGAACCTGGGAAGTCGAGAATAAAAATCCTATGTGGAACAGGTACCGGTTTGAAGTTACAAACCGAAGTGGTTGTCTATTTATCTGCAACCTGCAGGCTGAATTTCCGGTACTTCATCCAGTGGTAGAATCCTATAAACGCAGGAAGAAATATGATCGTTGCGAGTAAACTGTTGCGGTAAAAAGGAAGGCCAAGTGTGTACGACTGAAGCAAACCATTTATATCGTTACTGTATCCCATAAAGCTGCCTTGTGTTTTCCATACCACAAAATTGGAAAGTAGGAAGAAAACGGTAGGCCCAATGAATGCTGCAGCGATAATTCCGGGTGTCTTATAATTCCGCAGGCCTATACCCACGAGCGTGATCAGCACGAGCAGCGCGTAGTTATACAGCTGGCCACTATAAAATCCTTCGTACGGAAAAAGATTCAACACGTATAAAAGCTGCTGCAGTGAATCGCTGATAAAAAGTGCAAGCAACGGAAGCAGGAATGCAAACTTTTTTTCTTTGACCGTGATGCCTGCAAACAGCGCAACCGCTATTACGGTGCTAAAACCACTCAGGTTGATCTGAGGTGCACAGATGATTTTTACGATCGTGGTAACCGCTATTAAGATGAAGAAAAAAATAATGAGTTGCCTGGACAATTTCATAATGGGTGATTTGAAAAACAAAAATAAGTCAATATGGATTACGGCACAAAAGCCTTATAAGCAAGCAGGTGATCATTTGTGGATATTTCATACGCCTCGTTTGGAAGGATCGCCACCGCTTCTCCTTTTTTTACTTGTAAAGACTTGCCGTTTTTGATGGTGAAAGAACCTTTTATTGCCACAAGTATTTCAAATGACCGCGAGGCTGCCTGATAATTGTCGCTCGGCTGCAATTCAATTTTACTGATGCCGAAATCGCGTACAGGGCATGGATAATTTATTTCACCATTTTTCAGCGGCACTCCGTTCAAAATTTTCGGTTCAATGCTCTCGAAAACGACCTGCTTCATTAATTCCGGCACATCAACATGTTTGGGCGTTAAGCCGCCACGCAGAACATTGTCGCTGTTCGCCATCAGCTCAACATTCTGGCCTTCAAGATATGCATGCGGCACGCCTGCTCCCTGGAAGATCGCTTCGCCCGGACGCAGGCGCACGATATTAAAAAAATAAATGGAAAAGAGCCCCCTGTCTATGTCCGTAGGTTCGACATGTTCATACAATTTTGCTGCCCACCAACCCGGCTGGTGCTTTGTGATTTTGTTTTCCTTTCTGAAAGCAATCGCTTTTTCAACCACTGGCCGCAATAATTTATTTACTTCTTTTTGCGGCATCGTCATCACATGTTCATACAACCCCTTGTAACCTGTGCTTTTGACGAACTTTTCAAATCCATTAAATTCCGGTACCCTTCTTAAAACGTGCAATAATTTTGTTTCGGGCAGGAAGCCATGAAGCAACCAAAATTCGCTCAACGCGACCATCACTTCGGGCTTATGATTTTTGTCTTTGTAATTGCGATTTGAAGCATTTATCGGAACGCCTTTCTCTTCTTCTTCATCAAACCCGATCTTCGCCGCCTCCTTTGAGGGATGGACCTGTATGCTGAGCATGTCTTTTACGTCAAGAATTTTTAGAAGATAGGGCAGCTCACCAAATTCTGCAGCCACTTGTTCATTCAGGAATTCTACCGGACGTTTTTTGATCAGATCATATAACGACTGCTCCGCATTATCTATGATGACGGTTGATGAAGCTGAAGGATGGGCGCCCATCCAGTATTCGGCGAAAGGTTTTTCGTCACGGTTTTCCACGCCAAGCCACGCAGGAATAAATTCCTTTCCACCCCATGCATAAGGTTGAACTTTTCCTTTTAACTTAAAAATTTTATCTTGTAACATATTTGTAAACCCTTAAAGATATTATTTTGAACTGGAACCAAACTACTGGCAGTAAGGGCGAAGAACTTGCTGCAGACCACCTTTCAAAACGCGGCTACGCGATCATTGAACGTAACTGGCGTTTTAGAAATGCTGAGGTCGACATTATCGCTGCAAAGCAAAATCGGCTTCACTTCTTTGAGATCAAAACGCGAACCTCCGGTCGGTATGGCAAACCCGAAGAAAGCATGAGCTACAAAAAGATGAAGATGCTCAAAACTGCGGCTGAAGAATATCAGTATCAGCACATGGAGTGGAAGTATGTTCAGTTTGATGTACTGGCCATCACGATCGTGAATGGAACACCGACTGAGTATTTTTTGATCGAGGATGTGTATTTCTGAGGCAGGATGTAGGATGTATGATGTAGGATGTATGATGTCTGATGTATGATGTAGGATGTCTGATGTATGTTGAACTTCAAACTTCAAACCTCAAACCTCAGACATCAAACAGGCATCCGTTCCATCATCTTCTCCACCATTTTGTATGTGGCGGGGCAGTAGGAAATATTTTGTTTATGTACGTGCATGTAATCGACCATCTTCTTCTTTGCAAGATGAGGAAAGCCGGCGCAATCGTCGGGCCTGATGGGATAGATCTTACACAAGTTTGTTTCCAGGTCGAGGAACTGACAGGGCAAAGACTTATTTAACCAGTCGCCTTCTTTTTTGTCGTAGTGTAACCATTTCTCTTTGAACTGAGCGGGCGTCATCTTCATATGACGTGAAATACGCCTTATGTCTTTTGAATTGTACGTCGGCGACATTTGTTTGCAGCAATTCGCACAACTAAGGCAGTCAACTTCCTGCCATACCTCTGTGTTGATTATGGCAATACTGCTGTCTAATGCACGCGGAGCTTTTTTTTCAATTCTTCGCAAATATTTTAAAAACATTTTTTTTCGAAGGCTTAGCTTTTTCCTGAAGGAATATAGATTAACGGGTTGCATGGACGTTGGTATCAGATTGTATATTGCATTTGCGTTTGCGAAAGTAAGGAATTGTGAATTGTGAATGGTCAATTGTGAATGGTGGATTTGGTAGCAAGCAGCATATTTAGTGTCAAATCTGCAATGTGCAATTGTAAATAGCAAATTGTAAATCGTAAATTGTCATGTGGGATTCATATAAGAAAGGATACAAAGCTTATCTGCAACTGGAACGCTCGCTGAGCGATAACTCCGTTGAAGCCTACATTCGCGACCTTGAAAAGCTGACGCAATATTTACAGGCGACCGGCCAGTTGAAATCTCCTGCAGAAATTCAGTTGAAAGACCTGCAGGATTTTGTGCGCTGGATCGCGGAACTCGGCATGAATGCTGCGTCGCAATCACGGGTCGTTTCCGGTATCAGAAATTTCTTTAAATACTGCGTGTTGGAAAACATTGTTACAAAAGACCCGTCTGTTTTACTTGACACGCCAAAGCTTAGTCGAAAGCTACCGGATGTTTTGAGTTTCGAAGAAATTGAGCGGATCATTTCCCAGGTTGATGTCAGCACAGCCGACGGTGCCCGCAACAAGGCAATTTTAGAAACGATGTACAGTTGCGGTTTGCGCGTAAGCGAACTGGTAAACCTGAAGATAAGTTGCTTTTATCCTGATATCGGTTTTGTTCGCGTCATCGGGAAAGGCGACAAGGAACGGCTTGTGCCAATTGGCCGGGATGCGATCAAGTTTATACGAATTTATAAAGACCAGGTGCGCGTACATACGATGCCTCAAAAAAATTTTGAGGACATTCTTTTTTTGAACAAGTTCGGCAAGAGCCTGTCAAGAGTGATGATATTTTACATTGTGAAAGACCTGGCAAAGAAAGCAAGCATTGCTAAAAACATCTCACCGCATACATTCCGCCATTCTTTCGCCACGCATCTTGTTGAAGGCGGCGCAGACCTGCGTGCCGTGCAGGAAATGCTTGGCCATGAAAGCATCACAACCACCGAAATATATACACATCTTGATCGCGATTATTTGAGAGCGACGTTGCACCAGTATCATCCGGCGTTCAGAAAATGAGTGATCAATAATGAGTGATGAGTTAGCCTCAAGCCGGAGTAGTCGATCGCAAATTGTGAATGTTAAACGCGAGTCGTCAATCCGCAATCTGCAATCGCCAATCTGCAATCGTTACATTGTTTTCAAAACCTTCCACATCTCTTCCGCTACCAATTTATTTCCGGCGTCATTCAAATGCACACCGTCGGTAGTGAGAATACCTTTGTCGGCGTTCGCCGTGTTGTTATTTACCTCGTACGTATGAAATACAGCGTGCAGGTCGCATAGAGGGAGCGCTAAGTCTTTCGCTATATTCCGGATTATCTGGGAGTATTTATTCAGGTCGCCATCCTGCTGGTTGCTGTAGTCATTTTTTTCTCCGATCACCGCCGGCGTTACCAGCATCGGTTTGATATTATGTGCCTGCAACTCCCTAACAATGGCGCGATAGAATTTTTCAAACTTGTCCGCGTCAGTGCCCGTGCCATACGTAGCCTTGTGCCACACGTCGTTCACGCCGACGTATATCACAACAATGTCTGGCGATTGGGCGATAACGTCCTGCGGCATTCGCAGGTAAAGGTCATACACTTTATTTCCTCCGATGCCTGCGCCAACGAGATCATAGTTCGTAATATTTTGTTGAACAAGCATGTCCTTCATCAGGGAAATATAACCACCCGGGTTGACACCCATTTGCGTGATCGAATCGCCGAAGAAGATCACTTTATTGGTCTTATTGCGGTCTCTTAAAAAGGACATAAGTAGAAATACGGCAACGAAAAGAAAGACCCAAACGAGTTTACTGGTAATGTTCATGAAATGAATTTAGAAAACATCGGTCATAAAAGGAGTGGTTTCCTTACCCATTTTTTCTACAAACCGTCTCTCGTCGATGATGTAACCATTTCCCCTTGCACAAAAGTGAACGTGAAGATTTTCTATGCTCATTGGATTCCCTTCCGGGATATCGGCAATATTCGTGTGGATCACTTCATGGCCATCGATAATCACTATCAAACCACTTCCGATCGCTTCCATGCGATTGCCGTGGGTTATGATCATCCCCGTGTCCTCGCCAAGGCCGATCCCGATGCACGCAGGATTGCTGGCAACAGCCTGCGCCAGCCGCACGAAGCGTCCCCTCTTTTCAAAATGCGAATCGAATATTACGTTGTCGATCATCCGAAGGCCCGTCGTTATTCTCACTTCACCTTTTAAATGCGCCCTGAACGGGTTGCCCTCATAGATCATCGTGCTGCTCATAGCCATGGCACCTGCAGATGTGCCGGCCACGACAATTTTCTCATTGAGATAACGGTCCCGGAGTGTTTTTAGAAATTCAGTGCCGCCAAGTGTTGCAGTTAGCCGCATCTGGTTTCCGCCCGTCATCATCACACAATCGCAGGCTTTCAGTCTTTGCATGTATTCGGGTTGCAGCATGTCTTCGCGGTTGCGAATATGCATAATGCCCACGTTCACACAACCGATCTTTCCGAACGCATTCAGGTAGTTCTCACCCACCTGGTGCGGTATCATTGAGGCGGTGGTGATCACCTCTATTCGCTTCTTGACTCCCCCGGCTTCCTCTACAATGCGTCGAAGAATGCCAAGCTCAAAAAAATTAAGGTTGTTTTTGTGAATCTCGCCTTTTTCTACCTCCGTTCCCTTGTCTTCTGCACCTCCGATCGCAATTAGTTTTCCTTTTGGTGTCTGCATAATTAAACTGGTTGGGCAAAAGTACGTCAATTGATTTTGTGCCGGATGTAGAAAAGCGTTAACAATCAACGCGGCGTGAATAACATGAGGAAAAGGCTGACTTTTTTCGGTTTGAGATTTTCGGGAAACGATCGCAACGTACGGTGGGGCTCAGCCACGAAATAAATTTTGGCCTTTTTGCGTTAAACTATTGGAGCCGAAAATTATCATAGCCATTGCAATATTGCACACGTTTCCGCATTTATAGCTAACACGTTAATATGAGCAGTAAAATTTACCGCCTTTTGCGAGACAACAAAGAGCAAGGGCCCTTTACTTCCGAGGAACTCATACAAAAAGGCTTCAAACGATACGATCTCATATGGGTCGATGGTCGGAGCGCTGCCTGGAGTTACCCGGGTGAGTTACCGGAGTTCAAACTATACGTGCCGGAGCCGGAAGAGCAACCTTTCGATCGCTTCTTCAAGAAAGAAACTGATTCAGTAAGCCCTGCAGTACAGGCGGCTGTAGCTATAAATGACACTACCATCCAGACCCAAACTAAACAGCCCAAGCCGCGTTATAAAGTGTCTGCTGCCTGGAGCCGTATTCAAACGATCACTGTGCCATTGAACCGGGAGCAAATGGTTAGCCGGAATAATGAGCACACACCCTTGAGCACTTCCGGTACCGAAACTGCCTTTCAGTCAAAGCCGATGAGTTGGGAAGACGCGTGGCGCGACTGGGAAAAAGAAAAGAGCCAGGTTCGCCCTCAACAATACGATCCTTATCCACCTCAGCAAAAGATTCAAGTTCAACCCGAGCCTGTAGTGGCCGTTGCTCAACCTATATTTCCAGCGCAAACACAAAGCATAAACGAGCGCTTTGCAGAATCCCCTCTTCTCGAAACCAAGTATTCAGAACCTCTGGATTCTCTTAAGGACAAATACATTGACAATCTTCTTAAGCAAAAGAAGAAATCAAACATTGGATTTTCATTGGGAAGGCTGTCAGAACTGGTGGTACCATGTATCGCGCTGTTCGTTATTTTCAGTATTGGCTATTGGCTCCTGCACAATGATAACAAAACCGCTGCGGCTCTTGGCTCCTCGCCAACACAAACGGCACAGCCTGCAGCATCCAATCCGGCGAGCGAACTTCCGTCAACCTTAAATACGAACGCGACAGACAATAGCGCTACCGAAATTGAGACAGCAAAACAACCGGAAGTTCAGGAAAAACCGGTGACAAATCAGCCAACGGTTGTTGCGCGGACGGAACAAAAGAAAGTGGCCGGAACGCAAAAAATAACCACCAATATTGCGCGGACCAACATCGCGGTTAACAACGATGTAGCTGCATCAGAGAAAGTAAATACGACAAAGAAATTGACCGACAGCAAGGCTCTGCCAACCGCTTCGAACACTAATAAAATACAGGAAAATAAATCGAATACTAGCTCGAGCTCGAAACTATTTGACCCGAAGGTGATCAATAATGTTCCGAGGGATAATGCACTTAACGACAAGTCTTCCGGAGCTCCCGGCGATCTTAACGCCGCTGAAAACAGGCCGGTGCGTCGGAGAACAAATGGCGGCGACATTACCGGAAAGCAATCGGGTACAAATAACGATGCAGCCAGCGATCAGCCAACAGTAAGCAAACGTTCGACCGGCAAAGCCAATTTGAAATATGTGAATGTGCCGCAGTATGTAGAAATGGACAACGGTACGGGGAGCGTAAAGATTGAAAACGTGAGCGATGTGGACCTCGATCTTGTTGTTGTTGATGTGCAATATTACGACGCCTCCAGCCGGTTCCGGAAAGGCGAAACTCTATACCTGCATAATTTGAAGGCTGGACGGAGTGTCGTGGTGAAAACGCCGCGCGATCTGAACTCCCAGTATGCCACTTCAAAAGTTGCCCTTGTAAGCGCTGATTCGAAAGGCGTCTATATTGTCGGCGACAACTAAAATCTCGGCGTAACCAGCTTAACTTTGCCCATAAATTTTTTCGATGTCGGGCGATATCACCTCTAAGCATATACTCCTTTTTGGGGCAGGCAAATCTGCGACCGTCCTCATCGAATATTTAAAACAACTGGCCACCGAAAAAAACTGGCAGGTAACGATCGCTGACAGTGATGCTGAAGCAGTGCAAAAGAAGGTGGGCCGCCACTCAAATGTATTCCCGGTTGCTGTTGATGTTACGAATGGCGAAGAACGCGACCGCTATGTGAAGCAGGCCGATCTGGTCATTTCGATGATGCCTCCCCACCTTCATTATTTAATTGCACTTGATTGCCTGACAAATAAAAAACATTTGCTGACTGCTTCGTATCTCGACGAGCAGATCAAAGAGCTTGCACCAAGGATAAAAGACAGCAATATTTTTTTCCTGTATGAAATGGGTTTGGATCCCGGCATTGATCATATGAGCGCCATGAAGCTCATACACTCCATCAAAGAAAAAGGAGGCGAGATCACATCTTTTAAATCGCATTGCGGAGGACTGATCGCCCCGGAAAGCGATGACAATCCGTGGCATTACAAAATAAGCTGGAACCCGCGCAATGTTGTAATGGCCGGCAAAGCTGGTGCCCTGTACAAGGAGAACGGCAAAGAGATCCACCTGCCATACGAGAAATTATTTTCACTGGAGAATAGCGTTGAAGTCCCCGGCTCAGGCTGGTTCTCTTACTATCCAAACCGTGATTCATTAAGCTATCTGCCGTTATATGAATTGACCGGCATCGAAACCTTTGTCCGCACCACATTGCGGCATCCTGATTTTTGCTTCGGCTGGAAAAATATTATCGATCTCAAGCTTACAAATGAAGAGAAGGCTTATGAAACGGACGGCCTGAGCATCTCCGCATTCTTCAAACAGCATTTCGAAAAATTTGGTTTTAGTGAGTGGCTGACGAAGCTGTTGAGTTCGAGGCTTGAGTATGCGAAAAATATGATGGAACAGTTGATGAATTTAATGCAGGCAGAACAGGAGGCCATAAGCGAAGGCGAAAATCCGGAAGATGATTTTATGATGATCGATGAGAAAGGGCAACTTACGACGCTGAATGTTGATGAAGTAAAGAATCGCGCAGCCGAGAGCGTTGCGGTGCAGATGCATGAAGCTAATCTTACTCTGAAACAATTATTTTTTTTGGGATTGAACGATGATGCGCCTATCAACCGCGGTTTATGCAGCGCGGCCGACATACTACAGTTTATTCTTGAGACAAAGCTGGCCTTAAAGCCGGATGATAAAGACATGATCATCATGCTGCATGAGCTCGAATATGAGGACCCACAATTTGGAAAGGGCAGTGCACGGCGGGTGCAAAAACTTAAGAGTTGCCTGGTGGTAAAAGGTGAAGACAACCTCAACACTGCGATGGCAAAAACTGTAGGTTTACCGCTTGGCATCGCGACCAAACTTATCCTGGAAGGAAAGATCAATGAGAAGGGATTGCATATTCCGGTGCTCCCGACCATCTACGAACCCGTGCTTGAAGAATTGAAAAAGCACGATATCTTCTTTAATGAATCCTGACCTGTAAATCCCAAATCCTAATTCCTAAATCCCAAATCCTGACGCAATCCCATCTGCGGAGTAATCCTTAAACTGACGCCCTCAAGATTTCCTTTCATGGGTATGTGATTTTTACACATATTTGTTGCCTAAACGATGGTTATGGCCGCAACTGCTACTCTCTCTTCGCCACCTTCTGTAGAAAGACCAAGGCTTACGGTTAGCCAGTTATTCAATATGAGTTTTGGTTTTTTCGGAATTCAATTTGGCTTTGCCCTGCAGAATGCGAATGTGAGCAGAATTTTTCAGACGCTCGGAGCAGATCTTGACAAAATAGCGATTTTATGGATCGCTGCTCCCGTTACCGGGTTGCTGGTTCAACCCATCATTGGTTATTTAAGTGACAG
>DASQJI010000053.1:0-17465 GCA_035631175.1 Parafilimonas sp. | reverse complement strand
TGTTATGATCCCTAATGTGCCTTCAGAGCCGATAAAGAGCTGTTTTAGATCGTACCCTGCATTATTCTTCATCATTTTGTTCATTGATGAAATGATTGTACCATCTGCTAAAACAACCTCTAATCCTAATACGAGATTTCGGGCAACACCGTAACGGAGTGCGTGCAGGCCGCCCGCATTGGAGGCGATGTTGCCGCCTATCATGCAGCTTCCTTTTGCGCCAAGATCGAGCGGAAACAACATACCATTTTCTGAAACGATCTTTTGGAGCTGCTGTAACACCACACCGGCTTGTACAGTCACAGTTTTGTTTTGCACGCTGATCTCTTCAACCCGGTTCATTTGTTCAAGGCTTAAGGCAATTTCATTTTCGTTTGTAACCACACCGCCCACAACGTTTGTTAAGCCGCCGTGGGGAACGACAGGCTGATTAAATTCATTGCAGATCTTAAGCATCTGTGAAACTTGCTGCGTATTTTTTGGCCGTAGCAGCGCAAGACATCGCAGGTTTTCATGTTGCCGCCAGTTGCTTGCAACACGCATTGCCGCTTCCTCTGCGGTTAGCACAGCCTCGCTTCCAAAAGTTTTGATGAGTTTCTCAACGATTGATATCATTCTTGTTTTTCTTTCTTTACTGCTGTAAAATTTATTCTAAGGACTTGCGCTGGATTTTTTCTGATCATGCCCGCACGATGCAAGCCGCGGCGACTTCTTTTATTGTTCAAAGCCCACGATCCAAAAATAAGATTCAGATCGTTCTTAGCTGACTCTTAAAGAATTGATTTAGCTTTTCGGCGAATGAGGCCAAACAATTTGAAGAAAATGAAATATTTTTCAGAAGATTTTTTAGCCGTGCTTCAGTTTAAAGCAGATTGAAAGGAACGAGCTGAAAATACTCGGCATCATTTTGAAAGCGCGGATCACGCGATGCAGATTGCAGCTTTATTGCGAAAAAAAAATCAATCAGGGTAGTCGGGCACATTCAACCCTAAGATAATATCTCTTCGGCCGTAAAGAATCCCATTTTTCTTTTCAAGGGAAATAATGCCGTTGCCGCCACGCTTTTCCTGTTTACTGCGTTCGTCCGCGGTAAGAACCGGGTCATCATTAAATAAATATTCATCAATGTAATATTCGTTCATGCCTGGCTCTTTGATGATCGGATGAATGTGCGCGGGTACGGTCGTGCCCGGATAATGCCCGGGCAGCAAAGTGTAGAACTTGTATTCTCCTTTTTCATTTGTTCGCATCCAGCCCTTGATATAACCATTGCGTCCTGCATAACCCGGTTCATTGTATTTATTTGTGTAGTGGCCGGTTTGGTCAGTATGATAGACATACAACACCACGTTCGGGGCGGGCGTTTTTCCATCATGTTTGTAGATCACACCACTGATGATGAGTTTTGGGCCCGGCTCATTAAAATCCGGCAGCGTGTCGATCCACAATAATTTTTCAAACGCAACTGGACTCGAGTTGATCGCTTCACATCCTTCACAACTTCCACCAACCCGGCGGTCGCTGCTATTCTTGTGAGGCGTTTGCGCGCAACCTGCAAGTGCTATGAGGCAAAAGCATGCGGATAAAGAAACTATGTTTTTCATACAACATTTTTGCGAAAGTTCGCACATGCGCCGGTCCTGTAAAGAATATTTACACGAACATGCAATCTTGATTGATGTATAGTCGATTCTGCATTATGCAACGACAAAAACGCGTTTCGTGTAAAATGGCATGCCATCGTTTTTTCCTATATTTATTTTGAAGTGATGCCCGCAAAAAAGACATATAAGGCGATTTTTTACCACTTACTTTTTTGGGTGTTATTTTTTGCAGGATGGTATTTTTTTCGCTACCAGGATTTTGGTTCACCGGCGTTGGCGGCACGTCTTACTTTTTTAAAGGTACTCGACCTTGCGATCCTCGTTTATATCAGTAATTATCTACTCGTGCCTAAACTGTTGTACGAGAAGAAATACCTGCTTTTCGGATTGATGTATTTTTTACTTGTATTTAGCTTCAGTCTTTTTAAAATGTATCTCGAAGGTTTGATCATGCATAACCCGGGCATGTTCGACCTGCATACCCGTTTCAAGGCACGAATGTATGACAACACGATCCCTCACTTCCTGCTCGTGACTTCAGGAGTTGCCTTCAAGCTCTTGCTTGATTATGCCAGAGCTCAGAAACGCATAGTCGAGATTGCCACGGAAAAAGCTGAGGCTGAGTTGAATTTCCTCAAGTCGCAGCTAAACCCGCATTTCCTGTTTAATTCGTTGAATTCAGTGTATTTTTTGATTGACAAAAAAAACACAGACGCTCGAGGTGCATTGCACACTTTTTCTGAAATGCTGCGCTACCAGTTGTACGAATGCGACGGACAAGAAACTACGATAGAGAAAGAAATTAACTTTCTGAAAGATTATATTGCGGTGCAGCGACTGCGCCGAAACGATAACTGTGAACTGCATTTTGAAGTTTCGGATATAGACACAAGTGCCCGTATTGAACCGTTGCTGCTCGTTCCTTTTGTTGAAAATGCATTCAAACATTTATCTCATTTTGACAACGGGCAGAAAGATATCATCAACGTCTCGCTGACGTCGAAAAACGATCATCTTGTTTTTAAAGTTGAAAATACTATGAACACCTCCAACGCGAATGAGCTTGTGAGACAAGGCGGCATAGGGCTGAAGAATTTGAAAAGGCGACTGGAACTATTATATCCTGAAAAGCACGAATTCCACACGGAAGAAGCAGGCGGATGGTTCAAAGCCTGTCTCGATGTAAAACTAAATTGAGGAAAACATGAAAATAAGTTGCGCGATCATAGACGATGAGCCACTGGCACGAAAAGGACTTACCGAATATGTGCATGACGTCGATTTTCTGCATCTCGAGGGTGTTTACGAGGACGCATTAAAAGCCGGGACGGCAATGACTTTACATAAGATCGAGCTGATCTTTCTCGACATTCAAATGCCGCGGATCACTGGCATTGACTTTTTGAAAACAATTGCCCATCCGCCGTTGGTGATTCTTACAACGGCTTACCCGCAATTTGCTTTGGAAGGATATGAGTTGAATGTGCTCGACTACCTCGTGAAGCCAATTTCATTTCCGCGTTTTTTGAAAGCGGTTGTAAAAGCAAAAGAACAACTTGAATTGAAACACCACGAACAACCAGCACAGGATTTAAAAGATGACTACATATTTATCAAAGCTGACAACAAGCTCGTAAAAATTTTCTTTAAAAACATTTTGTACGTGGAAGCATTGCAAAACTATGTGTGCGTTCACACCGCAGACAAAAAATATATCACATATCTCACTTTCAAAAGCATCGAGGATAATCTCCCGCATGATCTTTTCCTCAAAGTGCATAAATCATACATAGTTCAACTTGCCAGGGTAGATGCCGTTGATGGCAATGAGCTGCATCTTGGGCAGTTTCGCGTTCCGATTAGCCGCAACAATAAAGAAGATGTGATGCAAAAACTTGTCGCGAATAAGTTTTTGAAAAGATAACCTGGTTGCTGAGATCTCTCGTTGCCCCGAAAAAACGAAGGCAAAGCCCCGCCATGTCATGTCGACGACAGGAGACATCTCTGAATATCTGTTCGTTAAGATCTCTCTGTACGTCGGGATGACCAGCGCTGTGTTCGCAAAGAAAACACCAAAAAGCTTTAATTTGAGCCGGTGGTGGAGACGATCGAAACGAACATCTGCATTGTTGGCGCGGGACCGGCTGGGTCCGTAACTTCCATTGTGCTCAGCAAAATGGGCATACCGCATTTGATCATTGATGCCGCGGTTTTTCCGCGTGATAAGATCTGCGGCGACGGGCTTGACCTGAAAGTGGTGCGCGTTTTGAACAACATCGATCCTTCGATCATAAAAAATGAATTCTCCAATGAAGAGCTTTTTATGCCGTCTATGGGCATGCGTTTCATTTTACCGAAAGGAAAATATGTTGACCTCATGTGCGCAGGCAATGGGAATACACTTTTCAAACAGCCTGTTTTTTATACATCGCGTCGAACGAGCTTCGATGAGTTTTTGCTGAATAAGATCGATAAAAACGTTGCGGATCTTCGCCTGGGATACACGATAGAAAAAATTACAAAGCAAGGAGAGGACTGGCTTCTCGAAGGCCAGGCCCATTCAAAACAATTACGAATTCGGTGCCGGATGCTTGTCGGCGCCGACGGAGATCATTCCGTTGTTTTAAAACACGTAAGCGATCGTGCAATTGATCGAAAACATTACGCCGCCGCCATAAGACAATATTGGAAAAATGTGCAGGGTATTCATCCGCAAAAACTAATAGAGATATATTTTCCGGAAAAGTATCCTTTTGCTTATTTCTGGATATTCCCGTTAAACGATCACGACGCAAATGTCGGTTTTGGGATGGCCAGTTATCATGTGGCGAAAGAAAATATTAATGTCAGGAAAACACTGCAAGAAATAATCCGCAGCGATCCTTACATCTCAACACGGTTTAAAGAGGCAGAGCCCCTGGAGGAGATCAGGGGTTGGGGAATACCGATGGCAACATTACATCGAAAAGCTCACGGAGACGGATGGCTGCTTACGGGCGATGCCGCTTCTCTTGTGTGCCCGAAATCGGGAGAGGGAATTGGTCCTGCAATGTTGTCCGGTTATATCGCTGCGCATTACATTGAACGCGCCGTGAAAAAAAATTCTTTTGCCGCCGAAATGTTTAGCGGTTACGATAGGGAGATGCATCGCCGCTCCCAGGACGAAGAGCGGTTATACAAATTTGCAAACGCCATGCCTTCATGGCTATTCATTAAAGGAGTCGATACTGTATTGTCGAGTTCGATCTTTAAAAAATGGTATGCTGAAAAAGAAATGAAACGTTGGCTCATTACTGCTTATCAAAAACCAATAACGATAAATTTTTGAAGATGACACTGGAGCATGTCGCGATCTGGACAAATAACCTCGAAAGGTTGCGGGAATATTACTCCAAATATTTTGCTGGTGTGCCAAATCAGAAATACATCAATCCGGAAAAGAAATTTGAAAGTTACTTTCTCAGTTTTGAATCCGGCGCAAGACTTGAGCTGATGAGCATGATCGATATTCCAAATAACAAAAATGATACGATCGAAAAGCAACATCTTGGCATCATTCACCTCGCCTTCGGTGTTGCCTCGATGAAGGACGTTGATTTGAAGGCTGCACAATTAAAGAACGATGGTTTCAGGATCTTAAGCGGGCCGAGGAGAACGGGTGATGGTTACTATGAATTCGAAACGCTTGACCCGGATAATAATCGTTTAGAGGTGTCGACGAAGTTTCAGGAGTGAGGATGTTGTTGGGTTACTGGGTTATTTGGATATTGGGTGCTCGAGAGCGATTGCGAATACTCTCATCATGTGCTGCACAGAATATGTCTGCGTTAACAATTTTTCATTAAGCAGTTAAACCGCCTTTCAATATCGCGTTCACTTATCAGATTTCCGAAACACACAGGCGGATAAAAGGTTTTTCCGCACCTCCGGGAAAATGCTATCCATTAAACGTGAGCAGAAATAGTTAAGTTAGCGCCCGAAAAAATTTCCAAATGAAAAGATTTCTTATAACGTGTTTGGTTTGCCTTCCTGTGATTTCTTTTTCACAAAGCACTATGAGCCCGGAATTGCTTTGGCATCTCGGGCGACTGGCGCCTATCGGGCTATCTAAGGACAAACAGTATGTGCTCTATTCTGTTTCGACGCCTGATATCTCCGCAAATAAAATGAACACGAAGAGCTACCGCATACCGGTTGCCGGTGGGGTTGCTGAAGAGATCAATCGAACAGATACGATGATGGAGAATATTCATGTTTCGCCGAACGGTAAATGGAAGATCAGCGACAGCGATGTGAAATTGATGAACGTATATGGAAATGATTTTTATCCTGCGCTCCCAAAAAGCAATGTGCAGATCTATAATTCACTCATGTATCGTCATTGGGATACATGGGAAGACGGGAAATTCAGTCATGTGTTTTTGAATGCAGTTAATGACACCGTTAGAAAAGATCTGATGGCGGGAGAACCTTACGACTGTCCGCTGAAACCGTTTGGCAACGGCGCAGATTATATATGGAACCCCGATGGAAAACATGTTGTTTATGTCACAAAGAAAAAATCCGGAACAGAATACACGCTCAGTACTAACACAGACTTGTATGAATATGATATTGAAAGTGGAGCTACAAAAAATCTTACCGAAGGAATGATGGGCTACGATGTTAGCCCGTCGTTCAATAAAAAGGGCGACCTGGCGTGGCTGAGTATGAAGCGGGACGGTTATGAGGCAGACAAACAGGACATCGTTGTATCAAACGGTGTGTCGAAGATCAACCTGACGGCAAGCAGAGACGATATCCATGTTGAAGCGTTTAGGTGGAGTGATGATGACAAGAATATTTTTTTTGTTGCGCCGAAAGACGGAACGCTTCAATTGTTTCAAGTGAATTATCCCGGAGCGACAAAGATCGGTCCAGTTGTCACGCAAATTACCAAGGGCGATTATGATGTGGCTGCTATCGTAGGACAATCAGGAAATTCTTTAATCGTTACGAGAACAGACATGAATCATGCTGCGGAAATTTATTCTGTTGATCTGGATAACGGCAGCATGAAAAAACTCACATCGGTGAATGACAGTACTTATAATGCTCTTGCGTTGTGCAAAACAGAACGGAGATATGTAACCACAACTGATAATAAGCAAATGCTCGTCTGGGTGATCTTTCCGCCAAACTTTGATCCATCAAAAAAATATCCGACGCTGTTATATTGCCAGGGTGGTCCGCAAAGTCCGCTCACACAATTTTATTCCTTCCGCTGGAATTTTCAATTAATAGCGTCGCAGGGATACATTATCGTTGCGCCTGACCGGCGTGGGATGCCCGGGTTCGGCACACAGTGGAACGAGCAGGTGAGTAAAGACTGGGGCGGACAGGTTTTGCGGGATTATTTGAGCGCGATTGATGCCGTGTCAAAAGAAAAATATGTTGACACTTCGCGAAGGGGATGTGTTGGAGCCAGTTTCGGAGGATTTAGTTCATTCGCGCTGGAGGCAACACACAATCACCGGTTCAAAACATTTATTGCGCATGACGGCACATTCGATTTTCGCAGCATGTACGGAACAACGGATGAAATGTGGTTTGAGAACTGGGACAAGGGCGGCCCTTATTGGGATAAAAGCAATGCAGCAGCCCAACGTTCATTCAGCCAAAGTCCGAGCAATTTTGTCGATAAATGGGACGCACCTATTTTAATTTTTCAGGGTGGTAAAGATTATCGCGTACCTATTGAGCAGGGACAGCAGGCATTCCAGGCTGCGCAACTAAGAGGAATTAAGAGCAGGTTCATATATCTGCCCGACGAAAATCATTGGGTCTTGAATGCACAGGACGCATTGGTATGGCAACATGAATTTTTCCAATGGCTGGAAGAAACAATGCCGGCGAAGAACTGATCAAGTGGTGGTTGCATAACTACTTTTTTTGATTCGCTGGCGGTTATGTACCAGCTCAAATTGCGAAAGATCAACCGAGGTATATTTCTGTTAGGGTGAGTTGAAAAAAAACCTATAGGGTTTTCCAAAAACCTTATAGGTTTGCAATAACCCAAAAAACCCTTTATGCAACAAGACTATCATTGCCCGCTTGTGCCCGGCAACGTTTATCATCTAATCAATCGCGCTGTAGGAAATGAGAAACTCTTTAGAACAGGCGATAATTATATTTATTTCCTCGCAAAATATGCACAACACACAAAGAGCGTTTGCGAGACTTATTGTTACTGCTTACTTCCTGATCATTTTCACCTCTTGGTAAAGATGAAAGAGAAACGGGAAATAGCATCCTTTTTTGAGACAATTAAACGGAAAAAACTTTTGCCAAATAACGACGCTGCTATGAGTGATTTCCTGATGGAGCGTTTCAGCAACTGGCTTAACGCCTATGCGAAAGCATACAATAAAGTGTACGATCGCAAAGGAGCTTTGTTCCTTGATTATACAAAACGGTTGCTCATAAAACAGAATGGTTGTTTCGGCGGAGTCATTCAGTACATCCATGCGAATGCTGTGCATCATCGATTGGTTAGGGCTGTGAGCGCCTGGCAACACTCGTCATACAACAGCCTGCTCAGTGCTGCACCTACCTTACTATTAAGAGATGAGGTGATGGCTCTATTTGGAAGCAAAAATAAATTCATCAGTTTTCATCAACAACCTTTTGACCGCGGCCTGACACAGTTGCTTGAATAAAAAAACCTATAAGGTTTCGAAAACCTTATAGGTTTACATCTAGCTTCACCAAGCGCTCCGTGAAACAATAACCCGTCGGAAAGCCGCAGACCAAATGCGAATAACGAAGTTGTAATCGTCTGTTGACCTTTTTGATATTAATGCGATTTTTTCACAACTTAGCGCTGCAGAACATTAAGTATTACCAAAGCAGCTGTCTAATGAGAAAGTTTTTCAAGGTCCTTAAATGGATCGGCATCACGCTCAGCGTTATTATTATCGTACTTGTAGTTGTAGTGGCTTTCCGCCAAAATAAGACATATGACGCTCCTTATCCGGCAATTCATGCGAGTAACGACAGTGCGGTGATTGCAAGAGGGCAATATCTTGCTTTCGGCCCTGCGCACTGTTCAGGCTGCCACACACCGCAAAGCGATGAATCAAAGATCGCGGCTGGCGAACATCTTCCTTTGCTTGGCGGCCGCGATTTTAAAATCCAGATCGGCACCATCCGGTCACATAATATCACCCCTGATGCTTCAGGAATTGGGAATTTCTCAGATTCCGAAATCGCGCGTGCACTTCGCTATGGCGTAACACCTGGAGGCGCACCGATCTTTGATTTTATGCCATTCCATAACTTGAGCGATGAAGATCTGACCGCTGTAATATCCTTTATGCGTGCGCAACAACCTGTGAAGAATGATGTAAAAAGAATGGACCTGAATCCATTGGGAAGGGCCGTGTACGCTTTCCTCATTAAACCCGTCGGTCCTGTCGGCGAAATTTCAAAATCAGTAACACGCGACACAACCGCTATATATGGCAGCTATCTCGCCAACAGCATCGCTAATTGTAGGGGATGTCATACACAGAGGAACATGATGACCGGGGCGTTTATTGGTGCGCCTTTTGCGGGAGGCCTGAAATTCGATCATCCCGAAAGCGCGATGTCTTTGGTGACGCCGAACCTTACACCAGATAAAGAAACCGGCAGACTATATGGCTGGACAGAGCAAATGTTCATCAATCGTTTTCGACAAGGCAGGTTAATAAAAGAATCTGATATGCCGTGGGATCAATTCGCGCAGATGTCCGATAATGACCTGAGGGCTGTCTATAATTTTTTAATGTCAATAAATCCGGTGAAGCAGGATAATGGCCCGGTGATGGTGAAGAATCAATCGAAAGACTAAGGCATATCGTTTGATACTGCATTTACGGTTCGACAAAATTCAATGACGAAAAAAGTTAAGAAGTTGTATCGTTTTCAAAATTTCAAGCGTTGCGAATTGTTTTTAATGGGGCATTTGGACGGACATGAGTAAATACGCCCTTAATGTGCATTGCGATCGCGCTTGCAACCGCAAAAAAAGCCCGCAGAGATTCGCGATCTCCACGGGCCATCCTTCCTTTTTTATACCGCTTTTATAAATTATTTATTCCTCTTTCACAAAATTGAAAACCTTGATCTCGTCCTTTGTCTTCAGTCGCAGAAAGTATGTTCCCGGACTCAATTCACTGACATTTATTTCAAAACTTTTTACACCGTTCAACTGAATTTCGTGGCGAGCGAGTTCAAAACCGCGCGTGTCGGTTATCGTCGCGGCGAGCGATTCAACGGTTGTATTTAATGACACGATTAGCTTGTCGTGAACCGGATTAGGATAGATCGTCGCATCCATTTGAGCACCTCGATCATTTTTCGCGAATAATGTGGTGACCGTTACAGTAATTGTTTCTTCGTCATACAGTAGGAGAGCGCTGTTATCAGTCACTCGTACTTTGAACATAAAACTTCCGGTTGATGTCGGTGTCCATGTGAACACGCCCGTTGACCCATTAATGCTTGCGCCTGCCGGCGCGCCGATCAAAGAGAAAGTAAGTACATCGCCTTTATCGCCATCCGTGGCCTTTGCTGTGAAAGTGAGCGTTGAATCCTTTTTAATGGTTTTGTTTCCAATAGGAGCAAGCACAGGTGTGTCAGCAACGGCTGTAACAGTGATATTGATTTTTGCCGGGTCGGAATTAATGCAGTTGAAACTTACATTAAAGCTGAAAGAATCTTTGCCATTGTAGTTAGCGGCAGGTTTATAAACTCGCGCCGCGCCGGTGCCCGTGAGCGTGCCATGTTTCGGACTGGTGACAATGTTGAAACTAAGCGGTGAAGCGCCTGAGCCCGTTAGTGTAATATTCTTCTTCGTGTCTTCCTTGGTCGTGAGGCTTTGAGCATTTGCGACAAGTGTGTTAGCCGGGAAAATAATTAAGCTTCCATACGGCGTTCCTCCATCGGTAACCAGGTTAAGATTGCGCAAAACTGTGTAAGTTCCGGTCGTAGTTATTTTGAAGATCGTGCCTGCATCATACGAACCGCCGTCACTTGTCATACCGTAAAGGCTAGTGTCGGTTCCAACAAATAAACTTCCCTTCGGCACTCCTCCATTTGTTGCTGTGGTGAGGTGCTTTAATACCTGGAAACTTCCCGCAGACGATATTCTGAAGATCGTGCCGCCGCCATTATTGCCGCCCTGGGTAGTAGTGCCGTAAAAATTTCCATTGGGATGCTGCACCAGGCTGCAGTAAGGATTGGTGCCATCACCGCTTGCAAGGTTACGCAGTACTGTAAATGTGCCTGTAGATGTGATCTTGAAAATTGTTCCTCCGCCATTGGCGCCGCCGGTGCTCGTGCATCCATAAAAGTTGCCATCAGTACCCTGTATGAGACCCCCGTATGGATAATAGCCATCCGCTGTCGAAAGGTGACGCAACACCGTCAATGTGCCCGTCAGCGTGATCTTGAAAATAGTTCCGCCGCTGTTCGCTCCGCCCGAATAATTCATTCCATACAAATTTCCATCTGTGCCCTGGATAAGGCTTCCGTTCGGGTACTCTCCGTCTGTTGCACCCGTGAGATTCTTTAGCACGGTATACGTACCAGACTTCGTTATCTTGAAGATAGTTCCGGCGTTATTAGTTCCACCGATTTCTGTAGTGCCATAAAATATTCCATTGCTTGCCTGCACGAGACTTCCTTTCGGGTTACCGCCTGTTGTTCCATCAAAAGTGTGTAATAGAGTTGTGTTGCCTGCACAAATTTTGAAGATCGCACCATAGTACCTGTTCCCTCCGCCATTACTGGTGGTACCATAGAACGCGCTGTCATTTCCCCTTACAAGACTTTCATAAGGTGTATTTCCGAGAGTCGCGCCGTTAAAACTGGCGAGCAAAGTAAAGGTGCCTGATGTAGTGACTTTGAATGCAGTGCCAAGAAAATTCGGGCCGCCGTCGCTTGTCATACCGTAGAGATTTCCATCGCTGCTAACGATGACGCCTCCGTCTGGATAACCTCCGTCTGTGTCAGGGGTGAAAGCATACAAAGGTGTGAACGCACCGGCTGTTGAGATCTTAAAGAAAGTGCCGCCGCCATGAGCTCCGCCTCCGTACGCCAGGCCGTACAGAAAACCATCGGTGTGCTGCACAAGGCCGCCTGTTGGGTTTTCTCCGTCTGTTCCCGTTAAATCGCGAAGGTCAGCGAAGGATCCGCCTGTTGTCTTTATTTTGAAAATAATGCCATGCCCATTCACTCCGCCCGCAGCAGTCATACCATATAAAAATCCGTCTGTAGCTTGTACAAGGTCGCCTCTTGAGTAACCACCATCGGTGGCATATGTAAAGTTGCGCAGAACCGTGAAGCCGCTTCCGGTTTTTGATATTTTAATGATGGTGCCGATATTATTGGTCCCGCCTCCATAAGTCATTCCGTAAAGATTGCCATCTGAGCCCTCAGTGATGCTGCCATAACTTGGCCCACCATCTGATCCGCCGTTCAAGTGCCGCAGCACACTATAAGTTCCTGAAGGCGTCATTTTGAAAATTGTTCCGTACCCATACGTGCCGCCTGCTGCGGTGATCCCGTAAAAATTTCCGTCCTTTCCGAGTACAAGGTGTCCGTGCGGTGAACTGCCATCGGGAGTATAGTCAAACACATGTACTACTGTGAAGACGGCTGCAGTTGTCAGCTTAAAAATAACTCCGGTGGTATTGCTTCCGCCACTGGACGTCATGCCCCACATATTCCCGTCGGGCCCTTTTATCAATTCGCCTTCAGGGTAAGCGCCGTCATTGGTATAGTCAAAATTTCTGATAATTGTAATTGCGCCGGTAGAACTCATTTTGAAAATAGTTCCGTCGTCGTATATGCCACCCGCCGAGGTCATGCCATAAAAATTTCCATCGGTGTGACGGTACAGGTCGCCTTTGGGGACGCGGCCCCAATCGGCGAAGCCCTTAATAATAGAAAAGCTCGTACCATTAGATTTGATCGAAAACGCTGTTCCTTTACCTTCCGGCCCTCCGTTAGACGTCAACCCGGTCAAGATATCCTGGGCGTTTATTGCCGGAGCTATCGAGGTAGTCACGATCGTGATCAACAAGCAGGCAACAGGTGTAAAATGCTTTGTAAACTTGCGCATAAAAATGTTTTTGGTATTGGAAAAAAATCACTGCACAAATTTCATTGAAGCCTTGAAGCGTGTCAATCGCCCAAAAGGGAGAGGGGTGAGGAATTAGGAATTGGGAATTAGGAATTAGGAATTAGGAATTGGGAATTAGGAATTGGGATATACCATTCGACGCACAATTGCACATTTCGGATTTCGTGCATATGCGCCGATTCACAATTGACCATTCACAATTGACCATTCACCATTGACCATCACCATTACTTCAGATACATCCTGTTGATTGCTTCGGCTTTGTTTTGCACGTGGAGCTTTTCATAGATGTGGCGAATATGTTGCTTGATGGTATTGACAGTATTTTTTAATTCAAAAGCGATCTCTTTATAGAGATATCCTTTAGCCATGAGCTCTATTATCTGTTGCTCTTTCGGAGTTAGGTGATATTCATTTTCGTTTTGTTTTTGAAAACGCGTTACGAGTTTTTTAGCGATCTCTGCATTCATAGGAGATCCGCCCTGGTAAAGCTCGCGTAGTGATTCAACAATCTTTGAAGGAGAGGAATTCTTCAGAATATAACCGCTCGCGCCGGCCTCCAACGCTTCAAAGACAGTATCACTGTTCTCATAAATGGTGAACATCATGAATTGAATGGACCTGCTTCGCTCATGAAGACGGCGGATACATTCGATGCCGCTCATTCCCGGAAGGTGAATATCCATTACCACGATATCGGGCCGCAATGAGGCAAGATTGTCTAATGCGTCTTCCGCGTTTGAGAATGTCTGCAATACCGTAAATTCCGGGGTCATGTTGATGATGGCAGCCAGTCCATTCCTGATGTCTTCGAGGTCTTCTACAATGCAAACAGTGATCATCCTGCGATTTTAGAAAAATTCAAAACTATTGTTTTATCCATTGTTTTCGCATCACCCAAAAGTAAGAGTCAGTTTTACGGTGGTTCCGGCATGATTGAAAATTTCTAATTGCGCGTTCATTTCCCGTGCACGACGCTGCATATTTTTCAACCCGTTGCCAAACTGGCTTGGCTTTCCTGCATCAAAACCCTTCCCGTTGTCGGTGATCGTTACCTGTAAACAGCGATCATCGATTTCCGCTGTTACCACCACTTCGGTGGCATTTGCGTGTTTGATAACATTATGTATAATTTCTTTTGAAATGAGCAGCACGTTCCTCTTCTGTTCGCTGCTCAATTTTATGTCAGGTATTTGGGCAGGAAAAGCAAAAGTGAAATTGAGATCAGCCGCTTCCAGTTGCTCGGCTGCCTGTTTTTTAATGTAAGCAAGCACATCTTTCACAGAATTATTATCCGACTTCATTGTCCAGATAATATCATTCATAGCATCAACGAGTGTTTTGGCTGAATTTGCGATCTTACTTGCTCTTTCCCGCGTGGCCATCGACGATTCGGTTGACAAGCTTCCAGCCAGGTAGCTGATTGCGGTAAGGCCGGAGCCAAGATCGTCGTGCATTTCCATAGCGATTCGGGTTCGTTCCTGTTCAACTGCCTGTTGCTTTTCAAACATTACTTTTTGCTTCCTGATCTTCGCAGCCAAATAGGCTTTCACCATAAGCCATCCGATCAAGATGATCAAAACAAACACGCCGCCCGTAAAAAGGTTTGTCTGCCAAAATGCTTTTGCAACTTCTATCTTAAGTTCTTTCGTAAACGGACTAAGCACACCATTCACATCGTAGACGCGTACGATAAAATTATACTTGCCGGGAGGAATCTTGCTGTAGCGCGTATAATGTGCAGAGCCGCTTTTTATCCAGCCTTTATCAAACGCATCAAGTTTATATTCGAAAGTGCATTCCCGGTTGTGCTGAAATGCGACTGCTGAAAATTCAAAGGCAAAAGTATTTTCCCGGTAGGTGAGGTGAAGCTGGTTTGTTTCGTTAGCGATCTCATTTGGATCGTGCACGGTATCGTTGATGTAGATATGGTCAAGTTGAGCGCGGGGCGGATAAAGGTCCTGGAGTAATTTATCCGGGTAAAAAGAAACCAATCCTCTAGTAGTGCCTGCGACACATTTTCCATCGTCCGCAAAACCCATTATCGACACGTTGAATTCATTGCCCGGCAGACCGTCCTCTATCGTAAAGGTCCTGCCGCTGTTTGTTTTTTTGTCAAAGGAATAGAGGCCTTTTTCACCGAAGATCCATAACCTGTCATTTTTTTCAAATACGCAGCCCGCACTTTGAAAAGGAACATGCCCGGCAAACTTTTCCTTTTGAAGTGTCAAATTCTTTTTATCGAGCACGTATAACCCGTCGCTTGTGGCGATGTAAACAAAATGCTGAACCGGATCGCTGAAATATTGATGAATGTCAGGAGCAAACAAGAATGCCTTTGTTTCCACGGGTTCGCGGCCATCTAAGAACGTTTTTAAAATAAATAAGCTGTCATCACCTTTTACAAATAAATTTTCTTCTTCATCCTGGAACAGCGAACTAAAGCTTTTATCGTAAATATCATTAAGCCGACTGTACAATTTCACTACCACATCCTCATTGTGCCGACTGGCGCGGTAAAGGCCCGCGAACGTGGAGAAAACCACGGAGCCATCGTGTAATTTGATCAGGCATTTTATAACATTACTTCCGAAATGTGTGTCCGATAAATAATCGTAATTGATGCGCCTCATTTTGTTTGCCCGGATGTTGTACAAATACAATCCTTTATTGCCGGCACACCATATATGCTCATCTCCGTCAACCAATAAACGATTGATCGAGCCGTCAAAGATTGTCCCGTCTTCAGTACGCGGAATAATATTTCGGCTTGTTGAAAATGTTTTGTCAAAAACCCAGAATCCATTTTCATCTTCAATAAGGCACCAGCAATTGTCATCACCGTCTACAGCCAGCCCAATAACATTGTTCATGCTTTCCTCTTTATTGATCATGTGCTTGCTGAAAAAATTATTTTCGACGCTCGTATAGCTCGCGCCATTACCATAACTGCCGCACCACAGGTTTCCGCATCTGTCAAAGTATACAGAAACAATATTATTACTGCAGATGCTGAAAGGATCGAGCTTGTTATTTCTGTAATTGCCGATAAACTTGCGCCGGTTTATGTCGAATGTGTAGACCCCCGAAGGTCCGCTGCCAAGCCATAGAACCTTGTCCGGCGAAAATGCAGCATATCGCAACTCATTCACTGTTTCGCCATTCCATTTGTTGTAAAGCGCGAACGTATTTTTGAGCGGGTTCAAACAAATCAAACCTTCATTCGTGCTTAGCCAAATTGTACTGTCGTTTTGTTGCAATGCATGAACTACGTGTGGCTGATTTGAAAGACGGTTATCGCCGGCTGAAAAGAACGTTTGCTTTTGTATTAATTTTCTCCCTTTGAAAACCAGGTGCACCGTGCCTATGCTTTGATATGACCAAAAGTGGATCGTGTTTGTGGCCGAATCCACAAAGGTGACGCCATCAACTTCATCCATGTCGCAAACAAATTGCGTGGCTTTGGTTTTTACGTTGAAAGCCCTGATCGATTTTGTTTTTGGATCGATGAACCAAAACTCTGTTGGTGAAACAAATCCGGTCGGTACGCAATACGTGTTGTCCTTTTCGCCGTTGGGCCTGTCGACTCCAAAATGGGTGAAACTCTCGTCAGCGCGGTTAAACAGGTCGATGCCCTTTTCGTTGCCGATCCATATTTGGTGCGCCGTGTCTTCCAGAATGCGCGTTATAAAATTGCTGGCAAGCGAATTTTCTTTTTGTGCATCGTGCAAAAAACTTACGGCATTGCGGCCATCATATTTTGTAAGGCCGTTATGCGTTCCGATCCAGACGTAGTCTTTGCTGTCCTGCAAAAAATGATAAACGATGTTTTGGGCGAGGCCGTTTTGAACATCGAGCTGTTGAAAATTATATTGCGGAATGATCTGCTGCGCAGACAATTGCTGCGCTGAGATGCAACAAAAAAAGATCAGCAGGTATTTTACGGATCTGAACATAAGCAGGCGCTGCAGTCATGGTTACCTTGTACAATTTAAGAATAATTCTGACAACAGTCCCTGCCGATAATCTGTAAACGAGAAACACTTGGTTTAACGGCGGCGACCGAGGTCACTCGGGAAAGTTAACATAACCAACTTCTTGGCAAGGTCAACGAAGACACATGTACGGTGAATGAGGACGGTCAAGGCCGATGCTAATTAATGTCATATGCAGCGCCCGCCTGTTTTACTAGAACTTTTGGTTAGAGAACGGTGGTGTGTCCGGAATCTGAATGACATTGAAACCGTGAGCCGTTTGTTTATGACAATTGTTGCACGAATTGGTGAGTTGAACAAACGCATTCTTAAACAAGACAGGATCTTCTTTGCCGATGGAAGCGCTGACGCTGTCGATCGCAGGATTGATCGACCCAATCGAGCGCACTTCCGGCCGATCGCTGCAGTAGTCTTTTATTCCCTGCATGGCCTCTTTGATCTCGTTTATCTCAAAATCTGCAAGTTCCCAATTTTTGTTTTCGCCCGCGAACCACAGTTTTGCATGGTGCAGCTGGATGTTGCTCATGAATTCTCCAAGCCCGGGTCTGTAGCTTTTATCGATCACAGACTGCAGGCTATCTATTTTCGTTTGCAGGTTGTTGTTAGTAGGCTCATTGCAACTGAGAAGTATCAAACAAAAAATAACAGCGTTTAATTTCATAGTTTGTTACCCGATTTTATTATAAGATGCTGGCG
>DASQJI010000052.1:0-8289 GCA_035631175.1 Parafilimonas sp. | reverse complement strand
AATGGTGTTTGGGTTGCAAAATATGCGTGGCTTTCAAATTTGATTACTATAGCCATTCTCGCCGGTTTTTCTTCCGTAATACTAGTAATGCTGTTAGGGCAGTCCCGCGTATTTTTTACTATGAGCCGCGATGGTCTCGTACCAAAAGCTTTTTCTGACGTGCATCCCAAGTATCGAACACCGTATAAATCAAACTGGATATTTTTTGTGCTTTGCGCTTTGTTCGCAGGATTTATTCCCGCCGATGTGGTAGGAGAAATGACGAGTATAGGAACTCTGTTTGCGTTTATTCTTGTGTGCGCTGGCGTTTGGATCATGCGTGTGAAAAACCCTGAGCTTCAGCGCCAGTTTAAAACTCCAATGGTTCCTGTAACCGCTACTATTGGCATTGTGGTTTGTGGAGCTATGATCTTCGGTTTGGGCTGGACAAACTGGGCACGCTTGGTTGTATGGCTTATCATTGGTCTGATCATTTATTTCGGCTACAGCCGCAAACACAGCAAACTGCAGCATGGAGAAGTAGTTGAGCCAAAAGATCCTGTAGATCCACTTAATCGGAAATAAAATCATTGAAGTTACAAGCCGCCGTTTTTACCGCTACCTTTCCCTGATGTGAATTTAAAGAGCATAAGTAGTCTCCTAGTTATTAAACAACCTTTAGTGTCCTAATGAACTAGTCCGACTAGCCACTATATTCTGCAAATCCCGCAAGAAAGTATGTTGTAAAAACATTGAACTTTACAAGATGAAGCAACATGCATTTGACAAATTCGTGAACAAGGAGAAAGGTGCGAAAAAGAAGGAAGCGATCCGGCAGGAAAAAAGAAAATGGAAGCAAGAAAAAAGAAATAAATATGACGAGGCACAGACTCGCGAAAAAGCCGCACGTAAGAAACCAGTGGATAGGATGCTAGTGAGTTCGAGTCGTACAGATCCACGTCTTGAAACATCAAACCGAAACTTCAAAACAGAACACAAAAAACAAGCAGATAAGATTCCCGATCCTAAATCCCGCCGACAGGCCGGTGAGGTTCGACATCAGGCATCAGGCATCAGGCATCAGAGATCTTCGGAAATGCCTTTGAACAAATTCATCTCGCACGCCGGTATTTGTTCAAGGAGAGAAGCCGCCGAACTGGTGAAAGAAGGGAAAGTGAAAGTAAATAATGAGGTAATCAGCGAACCAGGTTTCAAGGTTACAGAAAATGATAAGATAAGTGTGAATCAGAGGCAAGTTCACCTGAGAAAAAATCTTGTCTATATTTTGTTGAATAAGCCGAAAGATTACATCACAACGGTAAAGGATCCGCAAGGCCGAAAAACCATATTTCAATTAATAAAAAATGCAGCCGACGAAAGAATTTTTCCCGTCGGTAGACTGGACCGCAACACCACCGGCGTTCTTTTGCTTACAAATGACGGAGAACTCACACAGAAACTTACGCATCCTTCTTTTGGAGTAAAAAAGATTTATGAAGTTCGCCTCGACAGGCCTCTTGAAAAAAGGGATATGGAAAAGATTCTGCAGGGCATCACACTTGAAGACGGGCCGATAGTTGCCGATGCGATCGGTTATGCCGATATGAAGGATAAAGCCATTATTGGGATTGAGATACACAGTGGCCGAAACCGGATTGTCCGCCGGATGTTTGAACACCTGGGATACGATGTAAAAAATCTTGACCGCGTTTTGTTTGCGAACCTTACAAAAAAAAATGTGGAGCGTGGCAAATGGCGTTACCTGACTGAGAAAGAAATACGCCTGCTGAAATACATGAATCAAAGTTTTATAAAGAGAAGCCGGGCTGGGAAAAATGAATCGATTTGAAATCCTTTTTGAAGACGATCACTTTGTCGCCATCAGTAAGCCATCCGGATTATTGAGCATACCAGACAGAGAGGGCAAGGAAATTTCATTGAAAAATATTTTGCAGCAAAAACGCGGCGAAATATTTACAGTACATCGCCTCGATAGATTAACGAGCGGTGTGATCGTGTTTGCGAAAGATGCGGAGAGTCACAGGAACTTATGCCAATTGTTCGAAGAAAGACAGACCGAAAAAATATATTTCGGCATCGTGCATGGCAGCGTATCGCCAATTAGCGGAACAATTGAGGCACCTATCATGGCACACCCTTCCGGCAATAGCAAGATGATCATTCATGCAAAAGGGAAACCATCGTTGACGGAATACGAGGTGGTTGAAACTTTTAAATTATTTAGCTGGGTGAAATTTAGGATACACACTGGCAGAACACACCAGGTACGGGTGCATGCTCAGCATATCGGCCATAGTATTGTTTGCGACGATTTGTATGGCTCACCGGAGCCTCTTTATCTTTCAGGACTGAAACGCAATTATCATCTTTCCAAAAAAGAAGATGCGGAAAGGCCAATACTTTCAAGAGTTGCATTACATGCAGCATCGCTTGCTTTCACACTGAATAAAACGGAATATTTTTTTGAATCGCCATTGCCAAAAGATCTGAAAGCCGTTCTTCAACAGTTAAGAAAATTGAATGCGTAAAATTGCGAAGATAATTATCGTGTAACAAGGAACCTGTTTATTCTTTTCACGATTGCCGGCCCCTCATAAATGAAGCCGGTCCAGACCTGCACAAGCGCAGCGCCCGCATCGAGTTTTTCTTTCGCATCACTACCGCTGAAAACGCCACCACTTGCTACGATCGAAATTTTACTGTCAAGACTCTTTGACAAGTATTGCACAATTTCAGTCGATTTTTTCCTCAGCGGCTTACCGCTTAAGCCACCGGCACCAATTTCGTCAAGCATTTCTTTTGGCGTTAACAGGTGCTCACGTTCAACGGTTGTGTTGGTCGCGACGATTCCATCCAGTTGTACTTCAGACGCAAGCTGAATTATATCGTCTAGCTGGGCCACATTAAGGTCAGGTGCAATTTTCAACAGCAAAGGTTTCGGATTCACGTTGCTGTGATTTATGGTTTGCAGATGTGATAATATTTTCTTCAGCGATTTCTTCTCCTGCAACTCCCGAAGGCCCGGTGTGTTAGGCGAACTTACATTAACGACAAAATAATCTACGGAATCAAACAATTCCCTGAAACACGTTTCGTAGTCTTTCCATGCATCTTCATTTGCAGTGATTTTGTTCTTACCGATGTTGCCCCCTATTATAAAATCTGTTTGACGTTTGACGTTTGACGTTCGCCATTCTTCCACTCGCTTACGCACCTCATAAACGCCATCATTATTAAAGCCCATGCGGTTTATGAGTGCCTCGTCTTTTGGCAAGCGGAATAAGCGAGGTTTCTCATTTCCTTTCTGAGGAATGGGCGTCACTGTTCCAATTTCAACAAACCCAAAACCGAGCGCTTCAAGTTCTTTTAAATAGATCGCATTCTTATCAAAACCTGCACCAAGACCAACAGGGTTTTTGAATTTCAACCCAAATACCTCTTTTGTCAACGCGTCGGCCGAATACTGAAAATTTTTTTGAATAAGCCTTTTCGAAGGTTGAATACTGCACGCCAACTTCAGGCAGTTCATAGAAAGATGATGCACATTTTCCGGTGGAAGTGCGAACAGGACCGAGCGCAGCACAGGATACAACATGACGCGAAGATAGGCTGTCGTGAAAAATCAACTCTCAAATCGCAAATTCCAAACGCCTAATTCCTACTTCCTTTTGTCCCGCTTACATAAGGATTGTCTTTTATAAAGAACCGGTATGGCAATAGCGCGTCCTCTGCTGCATATGCTACGCCAATACGCGTTGACTCAACGATTCGATGTGGTTTCAGGCGAAGGCTATCTTTCGCAATAAAAAAATTTTCACTTTTCAAATCGGTTCCTGTGTGATGTGTATATATTCCAAGCGCTTTAGAAACATTTCCTGGCCCGCGCGTCAAAGTGTGGTCAGCAATTTTTTTGCCTGTGCGTTGTAACATTATTTGTATTCCGGCAAGTGGTTCTGCGGCGCGAATGAGTACTGCATGCGGCACATCCTGAACGTTAGTAACAACATTAAACAAATGATGGATGCCGTAGCATAGGTAAACGTACGCAGCTCCTCCTGCTGCATACATAATTTCCGTCCGACGAGTGCGCCGGTTATTATGCGCATGCGAAGCTTTGTCGGTGATTCCTTGATAAGCTTCGGTCTCTACTATGCGTGCTACCGTAAGTTGGTCGTCAAAATACGTAACGATCACTTTACCTAGAAGATCTTTTGCGATCTGCACTACATCGTGCCTCGTGTAAAATGATGCACTTAAAGTTTGGAGAGACGCGAGCAACTGTCGTTCCTTCAAGGTAAGCTTGGACAGAATCATTCAATTCAAGTAATTTACGCTTAAAAATAATCCCGGTTGCTGAAAGAAATTATCATAGCAGTACAGGGCTATTACAAAGCTCATCATTTTATTCAACAGCACCGGCTATGGAAATGGATAATTATTCCGGGAGTAATGTATACGTTACTATTTATTATCTCCATGTATTTCTTTGGCAAAACTGCAAATAACTTCATAGAATGGCTTACTTTAAAAACGGGTTTGAAAGTGTGGCTAGACAAAACCGGGAGCGGTTTGCTCGGATTTTTATTTGCTTTCGCCGGCGTGATGCTGTGGCTTATTCAAATGCTCTTCTACTTTTCCCTTTTTAAATATATCTGGTTGATCGTCGGATCTCCTGTATTTGCTTACCTGAGCGAAAGAACCGATTCGATCATTGAAAACAAAGAATTTAATTTCGATGGAAAGCAATTTCTTAAAGACGTTATTAGAGGGATCCGGATCGCAATGAGAAATTGCCTGTGGCAATCGGTTTACATGATCTCGATCGTCTTGCTGTCCCTAATTCCTGTTTTAGGCTGGCTCACGCCCCTTCTCGCTTTGCTTGTAGAATGTTATTATTACGGATTTTCGATGCTCGATTACAGCTTTGAACGAAAAAAGATGACTGCTGCGGAAAGCATTTATTTTATTGGGAACCACAAAGGTCTTGCAATTGGCAACGGCCTCATCTTCTACCTCATGCAGTTATTGCCGCTGCTGGGTTGGGTACTGGCTCCGGCTTATGCGGTTGTTGCAGCCACTTTGAGTTTACATGACATTAGAGAATCAATTCCCGTGAAAGCCGAATGAAACAGGCAACCGTCTATCTTATTCCTATTGCTTTGCATGATGACATCACAGCGTTGCGCGCACTGCCCGCTTACATTATTGATGCCGTAAAAAATTGTTCAATTTTTTTTGTGGAAAATGAAAGAACAGCGAGGCGATTTTTGAAGAAAGTATTTCGGGAGATTGTTATTGACAGCTATGAATGGCATACGATCGGCGATGAACAAACACTGATAGAAAAAATGTTCAGGAATGCGTTATCAAATGGAAGTACGATCGGTATCATGAGTGAGGCTGGATGCCCGGGTATTGCAGATCCAGGTCAAAGATTGGTGCAAATTGCTCAACAAATGAACGCACGTTTGTGCCCGTTGGTTGGTCCGAATTCAGTCGTTCTTGCGCTAATGGCCAGCGGAATGAACGGGCAATGTTTTCAGTTCGTCGGTTACCTTCCGGTTGATACGCATGAACGAAAAAAGAAGATCGGTGAACTTGAAAATGATTCGGCAAAAAGAAACTGCACGAAAATCTTTATTGAAACGCCTTACAGGAATAACCAGTTGTTGAACGATATTTTGCTTACGGCCAGGCCAAATACATATTTATGCATTGCTTCTGATCTTACCGCTGTATCCGAGTCTGTCAAAACAAAAAAGATCAGCGAATGGAAAAAGACGACACCGGATCTGCACAAACACCCAACGATATTTTTACTTTATGCCGGCCTATGATCATTGAATATTTCTCAACAGTAAAAATTGCGGTTGCTTTTTCCAATCAACGGTTGACCTGATCATAGCAGGCGCGACGGCAAAGTTGCCGAGCACGAGGTCGATCTTCCCATCGCCGTCTACGTCCCCTGCATCCATGGTAAGCCACCTGCCGTTCTTCGCAGCATTTACAGTATATGGTTTAAATTGAAAGTTGCCTTCATTTTTCAGATAAACAAATCCCTCTTCAGGCCGACGTACATAATCGGGGAAAAAAGCAATTGTAGCAATATCCAGATCGCCGTCATTATCAAAATCGCGGGCGATCGCTTTATAACAACCGTTAATGGGAAAGAAATATTTCTGAGTGAAATTGTTTTTGCCGTCGTTGATAAAAATATACACGCCGTGATATGGTTTTAAGATCACTGAATAATCAGCATTGTCGCCACAGGTATAAACAATATCAGGGAAACCGTCTTTATTGAAGTCATCCAGCTCGAACGAAGAAGACCCATATGAAGGAGGAAATCGCAGGATCTCCTTCTGCTGCAATTGCCCATTTCCTTTATTTGTGAAGAGGAATACACTTTCTTCCCCTTGCGCGAAAAGCGCCCAAATATCCGGCAAGCCGTCATGGTTGTAGTCGTCAATATAAGTTTTAATCGCGCCGGGAAATGGCCGTATCACGTGCCGCACATAGCCGGTATCTGTGTTTTGTAACCATGATAAAGCCCCTGACAAATTTCCAAATTCACACACGAGGTAGTCATCTTTGCCGTCGTGATCCAGGTCTGCGCGGGACACTTGCACCGGCCTCATTAGTTTGTCGATTATAGTATCGGAAACCTGCTCAGCAAGATTGATTAATCCAACTAAACCAAACTTCCCATTGTTTGGATTGAGAACACCCGTGTTGCATAAAGTATATTGATTCGAGTCGATGATAACATCTGTCACCGCCGTTCGCGTGTCGCAGGAATCAATTAAATTAAGTGAACCATTAAAACGAAACAACTTTTTTGCTACTACATCGCAAACAACGATCTGCTGACTCGTGATCTTTATAAATGAAGTAGCAGGTGCATTCAAACGCAATGCCGGCGATTGGGGTTGAAACATTGTTGAACTATAATCGATACGAGCAGGTGATGACTTCGGCAAAAGCGAATCAGGTGAAGTGGCCGCATAGTAATCGATAAGATGCTGCCAATCGTCGAAAGATATTACCGGCTCGGCAGGATAAAAATTCTTCCCCACATTTAGATCATTTACATAAGATGGGTATTGCCTCGAGCCGTAGTAAAAAATACCAAGCCGTGGACCCATTTGCGGAAGGACTCCATTTTCCCAACTTTTTGAATCTAATAATGACGGGTCTGGCAAAAGATGACACGATGCGCAGTACTTCGCTGCAAGTGTCTTGCCTTCCCTGATGCTTGCATCCGGCGTTGACCCATGAGAGCTGTTCTTCTCATAATCGTGGCACGACGTGAAAAAAATTACCAGCGAAGAAGCGAGGAAAAAAGACACAGGTCTTTTATGCATCGAATGATTTTAGAAATTGATCGTACGGGTGGCCCCTGTTGAATTATAGAACTGTACCGACTTCACATTTCCGTCTATAGCCACAAATCGCGATGATTGCGACAAGTAGGAAGCACCATAGTAAATTTCCTGTTTGCGTTTCTTCCCATTCTTAAGAAATACGATCGCGCCTACTTCACCTGCCTCCGCAGGCAACATGTTGACATCTCTTTTCAATTTGAAAATGCGCAGGGGTCCGCGATTTTCAGCGGCGGCAAGTAGGTAGCTTTTATCGCTGCTTCGCAATTGCACCAGCGACTTTCCATTGCCCGGTATGAAAATGCCGCTTTGCATTATGGTAAGCGCCGTAAAGCCGCCGCTTCCATCTCCCTTCATCATGAGTCCGTTCAATGCATCATATCTCCCGGTACCAACTTCTGTTCCGTAGTCGTTGCCATTGATCACGACATCGAGATTTCCATCGCCGTCGAAATCTGATACCGCTATCCCGCACAGCGTGGAAAGTTGTGCATTCACCGGCAATCTTTGTAAGCTAAATTTTCCACTGCCATCATTTCTTACATAACAGGATGCAAAATTGTTTGCGTGTTTTATAACAGCATCCTGCCGCTGATCTGCCGGAATAACTGAGTCCATCGTCGAATTTGCATACGACACATAGTTCTCATATCGCCTGCGCATGCTGATCATCTGGCGTATTAGCTCGTCGCGTGAGGCTGCTGGAAATTCTTTGACAGTAGCATTATGGTTTTTATCGGGAAGATAAAGAGAAGTAACAGCATCGTAGCTTCCGTCATTATTAAAGTCTTTGCCGTAAACAGACACCGGGTATTTTTCACTTGCCCTGTAAAATGAGTTCAAACCGGTATTGCCGACTATGTAATCGATGTCGCCGTCGTTATCGAAATCTCCCGGTGCGATGGTG
>DASQJI010000051.1:0-3961 GCA_035631175.1 Parafilimonas sp. | reverse complement strand
TAAATATCCGTCAGACAAATAAGACAGGCTCAATTTTTTATTGGCCAGTTCATTAAAGAACGGCAGAACCAACTGCGTCAAGGCAATTGCAATGACAAAGGCTATCAACGAGACAACGAACGATTCTACAAGGAATTGCTTTATCAGTTGGGTCCGGGTACTGCCAACAACTTTTCTTACGCCGATCTCTTTACTGCGTTTTAAAGATTGTGCAACTGCGAGGTTGATAAAATTGATACACGCGATAATTAGAATAAAGATGGCGATAGAAGAAAGGATATAAGAATAGGTGGGGCTGCTGCCATCGCTTAAACCGTTGTCGGGGCCAGTCTTCGTACTCAGGTGAATATCTGTTATGGGTTGCAGGTGCAACCTGATGTTTATCGAGATGCCCTGCTCTTTTTCAGCTTGCGCAATTTTGTCGCTCGTATGCTTATCAAACAAAGCCTGCATCTTCTGCTCGACCGTTTGCACATTTGCATTATCGGCGAGCAGTAAAAATGTGTTCAGGCTTCCGCCTATCCAATTTGTATTACTATTATAATTTTTGTAGAACGAGTACGGCATCAACATGCCCGCCTTGATCGTTGAGTTTTGCGGTGAATTTTCAGCAACGGCCGTTACTGTGAAATTTTCAAAAGCGGTATCGATCTTTATCTGCATCACATCGCCGACAACATCTGTTGTTCCAAAGTATTTTTTCGCCATATCCTTTGAAAGGATAATGGAATGCGGATCATGTAATGCAGTTCGTTTCCTTCCGTCAATCAATGGAAGCGTAAAGACCGATAAAAAATTATCATCCACGAACAAAGGATTTTCCGTAAAGACGTCATTATTCTTTTTTACCGTTACAGCAACGCCGTTTACCCGGACGAACTGTTGGACCTCTGGAATTTCCTTTCCAAAAGTTTCGCCCATTATGCCATTCGTGACGCCGATCGTTTGGTTCTGGTCAGCGCCCATATTCCAGTCTTGTGTAATACGAAACAGATGCCCTTTGTTTTCCTGGAACTGGTCATAACTAATTTCGTCCTTCGTGTACAAAAAGATAAGCATGCAAACCGTAAGGCCGATGCTCAAGCCGAGTATTTTTATCAAAGAGAATATCTTGTTCCGCAACAAATTTCTCCAGGCGATTATGAAATAATTTTTGAACATCTTACGATTTCAGATTCAGATTGGCGATTGCAGATTGACAATTCACAATTCACCTACTCATCACTCATTACTCATTACTCATTTCATCATTCACTCCTTAATGCCCTGACCGGGTTCGCGTTCGCCGCCTTAAAAGTCCTGATACATAATATCATCAACGCGATGGCAAACATGATCGCGCCTCCAGCCAAAAATATCCACCAGCTTACCTGCGTGCGGTAAGCGAAATTTTGCAACCAGATGTTTGCTCCGTACCATGCAATAGGAATTGCGATAATGAATGCAAGACCTATCAGCCTTAAAAAATCTCTTGATAACAATGAAACGATCTGCGTCACTGTCGCGCCCACAACTTTTCTTATACCGATTTCTTTTGTTCGTTGATTGGTTATGTAGATCGCGAGACCGAGCAAACCGAGACAGCTTATGAAGATTGCGAGGCCTGTAGCCCACATGAGTAGCCGGGACATGTTCTGCTCGGCAGTGTAGTATTTTGCAATGCTTTCATCAAAAAACGTGTACTCGAAATCGTCTTCTGGATAAACCTGCTTGAACACTTTCTCAATTTTGCTGATCGCTGTCTTCCATGTAGTGCCCGCTTCGTTTTGCGGTTGCAGCAAGACACTAAAATTCCGCATCTGCGAGGTGTGCGTCGTTATCACGAGGGGCTTGATCGGATCGTGGAATGAATGCTGGTGGAAGTCAGCGACAACGCCAACGATCGGATCCTGTTTGCCATCCCAGTCAATATGTTTTCCTATTGCCTGTTGTGGTTGCTGAAAACCGAGAACATGCGCATATGTTTCATTAATGATCACACTGTGAATGGTGTCCTGTTGCGGAAGGTTGGTACCGGCAACCAATTTCATCTGGTACAATTTCACATAATTGGTATCTCCCAATTTCACCTGTACATCAGACTCCGTTTCTTTCTTTCCATCCTTATATTTCATCGTGCTGCTCCATGTACTGTTTGAAGAAGGAGCACTGTTGCCAAGGCTCACCATCGCTATTTCAGGAATCGCTCTCAACTTGTCCATGAGCACCGCACGATGGCTGGCAACGGTGTCATAAAAATTCGTGGTGAAATTGATGATCGCATCTTTCTTAAAGCCCATGTCTCTGTTGAGAGAATAGCTGATCTGCTTGCTAACGAGTATTGTTCCGATAATAAATACCTGGGCGATCACAAATTGCGAAACAGTGAGCGATTTTCTTAGCCAGGCTCTGCGTGAACTTCCACCTGAAACCACCTGGTTCTTTAAAACAAGAACAGGCTGAAATGAGGAAAGAACGATCGCCGGGTAAAAGCCTGACATCAATGTAACCGTTACCACGAGCAACGCGAGAAAAATAAAGATCTCCGGCTGCGATGTGAAACTGAAGTGCAGATCTTTTGGAATGAAATCTGCGAACACTTTAAACAGCAGCGGTGTTATGAATAACGATATCACAGTTGAGATAAGCGTCAAAAGAAAAGTCTCACTTAAGAATTGAAGCATGAGCTGTTTCTTCGAGCTGCCCATCGTTTTACGAATGCCGATCTCCTTTGCCCGTTGCGATGCCTGTGCCGTGGTAAGATTGACAA
This sequence comes from Parafilimonas sp., assembly GCA_035631175.1. GTDB lineage: Bacteria > Bacteroidota > Bacteroidia > Chitinophagales > Chitinophagaceae > Parafilimonas. The sequence goes on along the minus strand of DASQJI010000051.1, from coordinate 1,212 downwards.
AGTTGATGCACGCAAGCAGCAACAAAAATGCTGCAACAGCCAGAAGTGCATACAAGGTTGGTTTGTGCGCGAGACGCTGATCGAAGTTGTCGTAGTCCGCGTTGAAATGTACATCGTTCAATGGCTGGAGTGCATATGATGTTGTGCCGTGGTTCTCAGGATTGGGTTTGTCATATTTTTTAAAGAGCTTCATGATCTGCTCCTGCATTTTCGACGGAGCTGTGCCTTCCGACAATTTCAGAAACAATTGTGAGTCGGACGTTGTGCTTTCCCACTGATCCCAATCATCAGGTTTCAAACTTGTGCTTTCTAGCGTGGCTCTTGAGATGAAAGTTTTAAAAGTGAAATCGGTGTTTTGCTCAATATCTTTTACTACGCCTGTAACAGTAGTCATCACCGTGTCATTAAAAATGATCTCTTGACCGACAACCTGCGACGCGGTCAATTTAGGAAAGAATAGTTTGGCGTTTGATTCGGTGAGCACTACCTGGTAGGGTTGTTTCAATGAGGATCGTGCGGAGCCCGCCAGCCAGGTGTATTCAAGCAGCTTAAAATAATTTTCATCGGCAAAAACAATACTGTTTTGTTTTTTAAATATCGTGGGATCTCCTTTCGATTGTGGTATCGTGATCTTTGCGTTGTTATTCCAGGTGCGAAACGGCGCGACCACATCCAGCCCGGTAATGTCGGTCTTCACTGCGGCAGGCATCGGTGAAGGAACACCCGAGTTCTTAAAACTCTCCCCACTGAAAGTAAAGTCTGACACGACGCGATAAATGCGATCACCGTCTTTTTCGAATTTATCAAAACTAAAATCGTATTCAACCAGCAGGAAAATAACCAGCGAAGCGCTGATGCCGATTGCGAGCCCTGTAATATTGATCAGCGAAAAGATCTTATTCCGCCAAAAGTTCCTAAAAGCGACGATGAAATAGTTTTTGAACATTTACGATTTACGATTTCAGATTTACGATTTTAGATCGCATATTTCACTCACCATTCCCCACAATTCTTATTACGATCTCACCTACAAACTCATTACTCATTACTCATTACTGATTACTCATCCCATCATTCCGTTCTCAAACTTCTCACAGGATTCGCCATGGCTAGTTTGATCGCCTGGAAACTCACCGTTATCAGCGCGATCAAAATTGAAACTATCCCTGCTATCACAAACATCCACCACGTTATATCGATCCTGTACGCATA
>DASQJI010000050.1:0-1527 GCA_035631175.1 Parafilimonas sp. | reverse complement strand
AGGAACGTCATTGGTTTCCGGTCGACTGGTGCACTCCTGTTTGTTAATGTTATCATTTAGAAAATTCAAAAGTAAAAAGTAACAAGTCAAAATAACATTCGCTTTCTTCCGTCTTTTTAATTTGACTTTTAATTTGACGTGCTATTGATTTTTCATAGTGTGCGGCTCATTTTCTTAGTGTGTTTTTGTGTCTTCGAGTCTTCGTGGTTCAAAAGAGAACAGAAACCACCAAGTCACCAAGGCGCTAAGTTTCACAAAGTATGGCCACTTTCCGTCTTCTATCTTCTTTGATTCTTAACAGCACGCAACGCGTTTTTAATTTATTTATTCAGCCACAAAATTACTGCCCCCGTTATCAACATGTTCGCCAGCGCCAGCGGGATCAGCTTTTTCCATCCTAAGTTCATCAGTTGGTCGTAACGGAAACGCGGGATGGTCCACCGGATCCAGATAAACAGGAAGATAAAAATTCCGATCTTGACCATGAATGCAACCACACCGATAATGGCAGCGAGGTTCGGCGCGAGGCTGCTTTCATTAAAGAAAGGCACATCGTAGCCTCCAAAGAAAAGTGTTGCCATGATCGCACTGCTGATAAACATATTCACATACTCTGCAAATAAGTAAAAGCCCAACTTCATCGAAGAATATTCCTGGTGATAGCCCATGTTCAATTCGTTCTCGGCCTCTGGCAGATCGAACGGCGTGCGGTTACATTCAGCCAACGCGCAAATGAAGAAGATCAAAAAACCGAGCGGTTGATAGAGAATATTCCAATGCGTTTGCATTTGTTGTTCCACTATCGTCTTCATGCTTAAAGAACCGGTCAGCATCAGCAAGGCGATCAGCGAAATGCCCATCGCCAGTTCATAGCTTATCACCTGGCTTGCGCCGCGAAGGGCAGACAGTAAAGAAAATTTATTGTTTGATGACCATCCGCCGATCATGATCCCATATACTCCCAGGCTAACAACTGCAAAAACGTATAAGATGCCGATATTGACATCAGCGATCTGCAAAGAAATGGTCCGGCCAAAAAGTTCAAGGTTTCCACCCCACGGAACAACCGCACACGTCATCATCGCTGTTAGCATCGCGAGTGACGGACCAAGAATAAATAACACCTTATTCGAGCTGCTCGGAATAATTTCCTCCTTGAAAAATAATTTGACACCGTCTGCCAATGGCTGTAAAATTCCAAATGGCCCGGCGCGATTAGGCCCGCGCCTGTCCTGCATAAACGCGGCGATCTTTCGTTCTGCATAGGTCTCATACATTGCCACGAAAAGCGATGCCAGGATCACAATTGCAATGAGAATAAATTTTTCTAATAAAAGGATCCAGTCTATTGTCATTAAATTAACCATTCGACGCCTCTTTATTATCTTTCAAAATCCTCGGTGTGAGCGGGCCCCTCAATCAAATCCAACCTCACCTCCGCCGCATTCACTTCGCTTACATTGTGAATGTCCAGCATGTATCGCGGGTGAGTTCCATGCATGATATCTTCCAAAAATTCAGGCGGCT
>DASQJI010000049.1:0-2088 GCA_035631175.1 Parafilimonas sp. | reverse complement strand
TTCGGTAAATAATTTTTCAGCGTCCGGTGTTGGTGGTTTGAACTTCATCGCCTTCAGCGGGCCGATCTTTGGAGAAATTTTTATCACAAATCCAAGTATGCCTGCAAAAAACCCGGGCTTCGTCCGTTCCTTTCCAAACTGCTTATTGTAAGCCGAGGTCCTCATTTTATATATGTAGGATCTTCTTGTGGAAGCAGGGTTCGTTTTTTTAATATCGGATTTTTTTGACGCCCAGGCCGCTTTGGTGATTTCGGGGAACAGGTCTTTTACTGCAAAACGAAAGGTCGACACTGAAAGCGAAAAATTTCCAAACACGTCGTCAATATCCAGCCCATAGACCTTCATAAACGCTCTTTGAAGAACCGGTTTAGCTATCTCAAACCCGATAAAATTGTGATAGGAAGTGGGCAGGTAATTGCCCCGAGCAGTTTGTAAAACATCAAAACCAAACTCCGTTCTCAGGTGTGAAGTTTTGTCTTCGGCGTAGGTAACAACGTCACCGTATTTTTCTTTTACGTCGGGGTATATCAACGGAGCTGAACGGTTCACGCCTATCATGTGGCCATATTTGTCGGCGTTGTAATGGCAAAGCGCACCAACCGCGAATGCATATTCATTCAGATCCTGCGACTCCTCGAGCAATGCGGTTACAAAGTCGCCGCTGCGCACATAATGCACAAGATCGGTGAAGAACTTGTTGCCAAACGGATAATAACCCATATCAGGCATGATCGCTCCGCCGTACACGTAGGCCCGCGCATCATTCAATTCGTCAGCCGTCGCCCCCGGATATTTTTTTAGCAACAGGGGTTGAATAGACTTTTCCCAACTTGCATCCACAATCGCTTCATGGGTAAGCACCGAATAAGCTTTCGTGGTAGCCGGCAAAAAATTAAGTACGGTAGCTATAAGAACTACTGCTTTGATCATAAGCCAAAAAACATATAACTGCAACTATCCTTCCAATTATAGCCGGCTGGCTGTTAACGGGAGATTTTTCATCTGTGCGCTTCATTTTCATGCAAAAAGAATGTGAACGCCGATTGATCCACCGAAATGTGTATAAAACCGCCCAACTTTCTGTAACCGTGTACCTTACCTTTTCCGGAAGGACGCGCGATGAACATTGAACAAAAAACGATTATTGGTGTGGCGGGTTCGTTTGTTTAAAGGTGTACTTATCCTGGTGGGCAAGGATATGCATTCGAATATCCCGCATAGAAAGAGGTGGTTGATCAGGCTTGCCGTCTACATTGGTGTATGAAATATCAAATCCCTCGAGGATCACAACCACACCACTGCCTTTCACTTCCGCTTCCAGGCCATCACGCACAATAATGGCTGTGTCTTCGTCAATGCCTACACCGATCGAGGTCGGATTAGTCGCCACCACCTGGGCCAATCTTAATAATCTTCCGCGGTGCACGAAATGAGTGTCGATACAAACGTCTTTAATGAATTCGAGGCCGGTTGTTACTTTTATTTCATTGGTTATCTGCTGCTCTTCCTGGCTGCCGGAATAGATCATCGGTGTTGAAAGGGCCATTGCCCCCGCACTTGTGCCTGCGATGACAATTTTGTGCTTTATGTATTTTTCTTTGAGCATGGTAAGAAATGGCGTCCCCCCATAAAAAGAAGTCAGAAGAAGTTGGTCGCCGCCACTGAAGAAAACTCCGTCAGCAATTTTTATTCGTTCCTCGAGGTCGTCGTCTAATGCTTCTTTTCGATTCTGATGATGGATGTGCCCCACATCTTCGATCCCAAGTTTTTTGAACAATTTTTTATACTCCCTGAATGATTCGTCTCCCTGCGATGAGCCGGAAGTGACTACCTCAACATGCACGTTGTTTTTGGGTAATAGCTCGGAAAATGTCCTTAAAACTTCGAGTGGGTCATATCCTTCCGGCGCTTTGTGATTCTCCGGCATTTCACCCTTGCTTTCTTTTCCTCCAATAATAACAAGCGTGCCAACAGGAACGGGGCAAGAGTTGCCATTTGCGTTTGACATAGGTTAACGGTTTACGTTCTGATTACAAAAAGCGTACAAATAAATTGTGGGAACACCGACACAAAAATGAAAACACTGTG
>DASQJI010000048.1:0-13486 GCA_035631175.1 Parafilimonas sp. | reverse complement strand
GCATCATTGTGCGAAGAAGACCGGGTCGAAACTGCAAAAGACATCATGGCAAAGGCTGACGAAAAAAATGTGTGCATTCATTTGCCGAGCGATTCAATTATCGCAGACAAGTTTGCAAACGACGCAAACATCTCCTCTTCGATGAGCACAAATATTCCGCATGACTGGATGGGACTGGATATCGGGCCGATGGCGTGCGACATGTTCAGTAAAGTGATCAGGAATTCGAAAACGATCTTGTGGAACGGGCCGATGGGAGTTTTTGAGATGGAATGCTTTCAACACGGCACAAAAACAATTGCACACGCCGTTGCCGACGCAACACAAAAGGGCGCCTTCTCACTGGTTGGTGGTGGCGACAGCGTGGCGGCGGTTAACCAGTTTGGTTATGCCGATAAAGTAAGTTACGTTTCGACGGGCGGTGGCGCAATGCTTGAGTTTTTTGAAGGAAAAGAATTGCCCGGCATTGCTGCTATTAATAAAGGTTAACAACTGACGTCATCATTTAGATTTTCAAATGCAGTAAATTTGCCTCTTAAAATTCAAGCATGAAAACAAAAAATCTCGGTTTAATTGTCATCGTGTTTTTGATAGTTGTGCTTGCCGGCTGCGGTTGCAACAGCTATAACGGATTTGTAAAGGGAGACCAGGCCGTGCAAAATGCATGGAGTAATGTTGAAACGAATTACCAACGCCGTACCGATCTCTACAACAGCGTGGTAAAAACTATACAGGGATCTGCCAATTTTGAAAAATCAACTTTGCAGGCAGTGATAGAAGCAAGAGCAAGGGCAACGAGTGTACATGTTGACGTGAACGACTCCACTTCGATGGCACAATTCCAACAGGCGCAGGGCCAGTTGCAGGGAGCATTCTCCAGGTTGCTCGCAGTCGCTGAAGCCTATCCGCAATTACAAACCACGCAGGCGTTCCGGGATTTTCAGTCGCAGATAGAAGGCACAGAAAACCGGATAAATATTGCGCGCCGGGACTATAACACACAGGTGAACGATTACAACCTCAGGGTACGCACATTCCCGAGCAATTTGTTCGCCGGAATGTTCGGCTTTCATTCAAAAGCTTACTATAAAGCCGACATTGGGTCGGAAAAAGCGCCCGACATTAATTTCGATATAAAATAATTTTTGCTGATGCTCTCATTTTTGAAACTTAAGCAGCAAAAATTTTTTTCACCTGCAGAGGAACATAAAATAATTGAGGCCATTCGTACTGCTGAAACTCAAACCAGCGGTGAAGTGCGCCTGTACATCGAGAGCAAGTGCCGGTTCGTAGACCCGCTCGACCGTGCTGCAGAAATTTTCTATCAATTAAAAATGAACGAAACTGCAAGCCATAATGGCGTGCTTGTCTATATCGCTACGATGCACAGGCAGCTTGCTGTTTTTGCAGACGAAGGCATTTATAAAAAAGCCGGGCAGGAGTTTTGGAACAATGCCGTGAATGCGATGCTGCTGGAATTCAAAAAGGAGCATTATGCCGAGGGCCTTGTAAACATTATTCTGAAGATTGGGGAGCTGTTGAAAACACATTTCCCTTACGACGCCGGTACAGATAAAAATGAATTGCCTGATGATATTGTGTTTGGAAGATGATCTTCACGCAAAGGCGCCATGGCATTCACAGAATTGTGAATAAGCTGTAATAAATACAAATGGAACTCGGAATCGTGCAAACAAAACTTTCGCCTCGCCTTTGCGCCTATTTGCCGCTTTGCGTGAAGCGAATGAAGTACGTTCTTTATTTATTTGCCTCCATCTTTTTCGCAGGAGTTGTTTCTGCTCAAAACGTTTTGCCGAAACCGAACCCGCCGCGGCTCGTGGTTGACGATGCACACGTTCTGACAGCTCCGCAACTGCAAATACTCGAACAAAAACTCGATGCATTCAACGACACGACAAGCAACCAGATCGCTGTTGTTACGATACCCACATTGAACGATGTGCCGGTTGAAGACTATGCAGTGAAATTATTTCGCGAATGGGGAATTGGCGGATCGAAACATAATAACGGAGTGCTGATCCTGGTTGCCAGGGATGATCATAAAATAAAGATCGAAGTTGGCTATGGTTTAGAGGGTGCGATAACTGACGTGATGTCAAAAGACATCATCGAAAATGATCTTGCGCCCAATTTCAGGAGCGGCGATTATTTTCATGGGCTGGATGAAGCAACCAACTCACTCGCGAAGGCGGCTGCGGGCGAGTACAAAGAGCGGGGCACCAGCACAAGTGATAACAACGGAGGCAGCTCTATTATCAAATTCATAATCATCTTCATCATTGTTATTATCATTCTTGGTGGGCGTGGACGTCGTGGTGGCGGCGGCATGTTTAGCCGCAGAGGCTATGGAGGCTGGTGGGTTCCGGGCATGTTCATGGGTGGTGGCAATTGGGGAAGAGGCGGCGGTGGTGGCTGGGGCGGTGGGTTTGGTGGCGGAGGAGGTGGCGGCTTCGGAGGTTTTGGTGGAGGTAGTAGCGGAGGCGGCGGCGCGAGCGGCGGATGGTGACCTTGGCACGACAACCCGTTCCATGATTTTAGTTGACCATTAATTTTTCACATAAATTTTATTCATCGCTTTCACTGCAGCAACAATAACATTCGTTATTCCTGCAGTCATGATGAGCCTACCGCCGCACGTACCTGCAAAACATTTCATCATTTTTGCAAGTCAGCCAAAAAAAACCGTAATGAAGAAATGGCTTTTCATTTTTTTTGTACTGGCATTATATCAAAGCAAAGCACAAGACTCAACCGTTCGGATATTAAGAACCGAAGCCAACCGAACCATCACTAAAACAGTTCCCGATACGATTCACAAAAACTGGATCAAAGGCGGCGTCTTTAATTTGAACATAGCGCAGGGCTCGTTAAAGAACTGGGCAGCAGGCGGAGATGAATTTTCAATTTCGATGAACCTGTATTCAAACGGACACGCGTTCTACAAGAAAGGAAAATTTTCGTGGGACAATAATGTTGACATCAACATCGGGTACATTAACAGCAGCAGTTTGGGAACGCGAAAAAATGATGACCGATTTGACTTTATATCAAAAGCCGGATATGCTATCGGCTCAAATTTTTTCGTGTCCGGCTTACTTAACGTGCGAACCCAATTCTTTGATGGGTACACGTACTCAACGCCGGAGGCGCCGTTGTTTTCATCGACGGCTTTGTCGCCGGCTTACGTTGTGCTAAGCCCTGGCATCGATTTCCAGCCCGTAAAAAATTTATCAATCTTTCTTTCACCGATCTCATCACGATGGGTGATCGTTGCAAACCCGACGCTCTCGAAGATCGGCTCGTATGGCGTCGATTCCGGGAAGCACGCGATGAATGAATTAGGTGCATTTGGAACGATAACTTTTAGTTCCAACTTCACCAAAACGGTTAGTTATAATGCACGGCTGGATCTCTTCTCCAATTATGAACACAACCCCGAGAACGTGGATCTTTATATGACAAATTTGTTCGTTGCCAAGATCAACCGGATCTTTTCTGTTACCTGGAGCGTTGATATGATCTACGATGATGATGTGAAAATATTCGGTCCTTACCGGAACGCGCCGCGACTTCAGTTAAAATCGATGGTCGGTGTCGGTATCCTCGTTAAAGTGGGTACATAGTGCTGCTTGTTATTCGCCCGTCATATGTGCGCGGATCATCTCGAGGCGGCCAGGAATTTTTATCCATCGCGGAAAATGATAAGCTGTTATCTTTCAAAAAAAATCCATGGAACAATTGCTTGCCGCATACGGCATGCGCCCGGCAGAGACGACAGTTCAGCCATTTGGATCGGGACTGATCAACAGTACATGGATCGTCGCCAGCAACGGACACCAATACATTCTTCAAAAAATAAACAAAGCGGTTTTTACGAGGCCGGATGACATCGACCGGAACATTCATGCAATCGACCATTACTTGACGAACCGCCACCCGTCTTACACATTTATCACTCCGCTTCCCGCCGTCAATGGCGAGACACTTCTTCAATATGAAGATGAATATTACCGCCTCTTTAAGTTCATTTCGTCGACAACATATGTATCGGCTCCCGATGCGTCCGTAGCTTTTGAGGCCGCCAGACAGTTTGGAATGTTTACCAAATTCTTATCTGGCTTTGATGCGAATACCCTGGAGGAAACGATTCCGCATTTTCATGATATCGATCTGCGTTATTCACAATTTCTCCGGGCCATTGAGCACGGGAATAACGAGAGGATCGGCCACTCGGCAAAATTGATCGCATCATTACAACGTCATGAAAGCATCGTCAGTATATATAAGGACATTAGAAACGATTCATCTTTCAAAAAAAGAGTAACACATCACGACACGAAGATCAGCAATGTGTTGTTCGATGAAAATAACAAAGGCATTTGCATCATCGACCTTGATACTGTTATGCCCGGTTACTTTATTAGCGATATCGGCGATATGATGCGCACTTATCTCGCGGCTGCCACTGAAGAAGAAACCAATTTTGATCTGATCGAAGTAAGGGACGATTTCTTCAAAGCGATCGTCGAGGGTTATCTTGGACAGATGATCGGTGAGCTCTCGAAGCAGGAGGTAAATGCATTTGTTTACTCCGGAAAATTTTTGATCTACATGCAGGCTCTTCGTTTTCTAACCGATTATCTCAATGACGATGTTTACTATGGCGCGAGATACGAACTGCATAATTTCAACCGCGCAAGAAACCAGTTGCGATTGCTGGAGTGTTTGGTTGAAAAAGAGGAATTGTATAACTCTATTGTCAGAAAGTTTGTTGGGTGATTGGTTAACTGGTTTATTGGGTTATTGGGTTATTGGGTTATTGGTTTGCAGACTCTAAACCTTTGACTTTACTCTTCCCTTCGCTCATGATTGATCACTCATTACTCATTTCTAATACCTGTCGTCCAATCCGAATATCGGTTTGCGATTCTCCCATTTGCCGTCCGTGAAATCGGGGATATGTTGCAGCGTCCCTCCTTCTGCAATTGATTTCTCACTTAAGGGTGTGATCGCATACCACGTTGCCAGGTCATACACGTCTAACGGGAATTCAACATCTCGTTTCAAACATTCGATAAATGCGTTGTCGACAAAAAAATCCATCCCGCCATGACCGGCACCCTCGGCATCTTTTGAATATCGTTTCCACAACGGATGATCATATTGGTCCATGTATGATTTTGTGTTTTCCCACTCATGTTCGGGGCTCTTACCTTCAAAATAAATTAAGCCTGCTGTTGGCTCGCCTGCATGATTGTCGACCCAGATGCCGTTTGTGCCCTGCACGCGAAAGCCAAGATTATACGGACGGGGAGATGACGTGTCGTGCGTTAAAACAACTGTTTCATTGTTTGCCGTTTGAAGTTGAGTAGTTACAATATCACCTTCCTTAAATTTTACTTTTGCGTTCGGATGATTTTGCCCGCCCTTCGGACTATTAACGATATACCGATGCAGCCCTTTGGATTTTGTTGATACAGACGAAAGCTTTGTTAGCCGGTTACCACGATTAATGTCAAGCATTACGGCCACAGGACCGAGGCCATGTGTTGGATACAATTCGCCATCCCGCGTTACGTAGTGATTCGTTCTCCATTTTGCTTCGCTGAATCCTTTCTCACCAAACTCAACACCGCTGCCATCGGGCGTGCCATCGTTGAACAGCACTTCGCGAAGGTCATGTTCGTATCCGCCCTGCATGTGAAGCAGTTCACCAAACATGCCGAGCCTTACCATATTGAGCACTGCCATGATATCTCTGCGGTAACAAACATTTTCCATCATCATCACAGGAATTTTTGTTTGATGATGTGTGTTTACGATATCGTGGCAGTCTTGCAATTTGATTGCGCCGCATACTTCAACGCCCGGAATTTTTCCTGCCTGCATTGCGTCGATCGCCTGCTCCACGTGCCATTCCCACGGCGAGGAGATCATGACCGCATCAATATCGTCGCGCTTTAATAAATTTTTGTAATCGTAGTTGCCGTTGCCATATTCCGCAGGAGCTTTTTTGCCGTATTGCTGAACAAGTTTCCGAGCCTGCTTCATCATGTAGCTATCCGGATCGGCCATCGCAACTACTTCAACATCGTTCCGCTTTAAGAATTCGTCAAGATGTGATTGTCCGCGCAAACCTACCGCGATCATCCCCATCCGCACTTTTTCCTTTTTTGGCGAAGCGAAGACGTGCAAAGGAGCATGAATCGCAGAAACTGCAAGGCCTGATGCAGCAACGTCTTTTACAAACCGCCTGCGGCTATAACTTGTTTTCATCGTTAGTTAATTGAAGCGTAAACATAATAAACTTCAATTATTTTTAAATACTGTATTTTCCGAAGTCAATACAACCTGCTTCATGGCCGATCTCAGGCGCACATTAAATTTCAGAACAACCATTGCTATTGTAATTGGCGGCATCATCGGCTCTGGCATTTTTATGAAACCTTCGCTGATGGCCGCGCAGCTCGGATCGCCATTATTATTGCTCAGTGTTTGGATCGTTGCCGGCTGCATTACTTTATTTGGCGCATTAAGCAATGCGGAAGTTGCAGCCATGTTCCCCGAAACGGGCGGCCAATATATTTTCTTCCAAAAAATGTACGGTGATGGATTTGCATTTGTGTATGGATGGGCTGCATTCGCAGTCTTCAATACCGGCGGGAATGCGTCGATCGCTTATGTGTGTTCTCAGTATGCTGATTACTTCGTGCATCTGCCCCGGCTTGATTCACAATCCGAGCATGCCGTCTTTTTTCATTTGCCATTTATCGGTAATATTTATCCATTGGAAAATGCAGGCGTAAAGTCGCTGACTATCGTGATCATTTTTTTATTAAGTCTTATTAATTACTACAGCGTAGCATACGGTGGCGCGCTTCAGCGATTTCTCACCGCATTAAAAGCAATTGCAATCCTGTGTTTGATCGGTGGCATTTTATTTTCGGGAAAAGGACATTTTGAAAATCTTTTTCACAATGCACCCTCAAGGCCGGTGAGTGGAGCATTGATCGGCGCGTACGTTGCCGCAATCGCAGGAGCGTTCTGGGCGTATGACGGATGGAATAATATCACATTCGTTGCGGGAGAAGTTCAGGATCCCCAAAAGAATATTCCGCGAAGTTTATTCGTCGGATTGTTTTTCTGTATCGTCGTGTACGCACTGGTAAACCTTGCTTATATATATGTGATGCCAGTCGAAAAATTATCTGCATCATCATTTGTGGCAGCCGACGCAGCAACGGTCGCATGGGGCACAATTGGCGGTTCTGCTATTGCGCTAATGGTAATTTTTTCAACGTTTGGAACAACAAACGCGAATGTACTTTCAACTGCAAGGGTAACGTTCGCCATGGGAGAAGGAAACAGATGGTTTCGATGGGCAGGTCGGGTGCAGCCAAAATTTCAAACTCCCGGCAATGCGCTTTGGTTGAATGCAATTTGGGCGACGTTCCTCATCATTAGTGGTTCTTTCGATATGCTCACCGACATGCTCATTTTTGTCACGTGGTTCTTCTACGGAATGAGCGCGCTTGGCGTTTTTATTCTAAGAAGAAAATTTCCCGGCATACCGCGACCGTACAAAGTTTGGGGATATCCGGTGGTAACGTTTTTGTTTGTAGCTTTCACAACCTTCTTTTTGATATCTACTTTATATACTGATATAAGCAATTATCTTACCGGCAAGGCGCCGATCATAAATTCTGTGCTTGGCCTGCTGATAACTTGCATTGGAATTCCCTTATACTATCTCCAAGGGAGACGGATTGTATCTTAACCACGAACAAAGCACAGGTGAATTTGTTGATCGCCCCAAACAAAAAAACCGGATCAGTATGAGCCGGTTTTCCTGGTTTAATTTTTTTCCTAAATTATTTCCGTCCCGCGAATCGGCTGAGTAATCTCAGGATCTCCACATAAAGCCAAACAATGGTGACCAGTAAGCCAAATGCGCCGTACCATTCCATAAATTTTGGAGCACCCATGTCTGCACCTTTTTCGATCATGTCGAAATCGATTATCAAATTCAACGCGGCAATAGCAACGACAAACAGCGAAAGGCAAATGCCGAGCATCGAGCTATCGTACATAAAGGCTACGTCAACGTGGAAGAGCCGCAGCAACAAGGTTAGTCCATAGAAAATTGCGATACCGAGCGTGGCTGTGAAGATCACAGATTTAAATCTTTCGGTAGCTCTTATGATGCGAAAATTATACAGCAGGAACATTGCGATCGCAACACCGAAAGTAAGTCCAACTGCCTGCATGATAAGGCCCGGATACTTTTCTGCAAACGCATCATTCATAACGGCCGAGATCGCGCCGAGGAAAAATCCTTCGAGTAATCCGTAAGCCGGCGACAGGTACGGCGCCCATGTTGGTTTAAAAGCGATTGCAAAAACTGATATCAATCCGCCAATGATGCCAACCCACATCAGGGTCATCATCGTCGATTGCTGGTTGTTATAATATAAATGCCAGGTGTAAGCGGCGCCGGCCAATACCATGAAAAGCAGAAAGCCGAATTTGTTGATCGCGCCACGCACAGTCATAGTTCCGGCATCTTGTTGGGCCAGTGAGCGATCAAAGATCTTTTGAGTTAGAGTCGGGTTGCCCGACTGAAAAAGTGCCATAATTTGTTTTGTTTAAGGCATAAAAATAATACAAAGTACAAGAAGCAGTTTTTTGCCGGTAAAATTTATAAAAATCTTAGTTCCGGGTAAGGCAGCTTAACCGCAAGATCCGATGACTCTTTGATATGGCGCCTTAAGAGGCTTTTTACGCATCATAAAGCCATCCGGTCAGGGATCTTGATGATAAGTTTCACAGTGACATATCCGATGAACAGGAAAATCGCATACATGCCGGTCATACCAAGCATGTCGATGCGTGTAGTTTTATCGTTGAAGCTGACCAAAAGTGTTGAATACAATTTCCCGGGAATAAACACGTCCCAGCTATTCAGGCGCCCGTACCGTCCTATATAAATACCAAGCGCGCCGGTAAGGAGCACAAAACATGCGAAGAACCAAGAGATGGTCTTGTTGATCCGTTTCCGGATTATGTTTTGAATTTCGATCAGCGAAATAAACCCAAGCATTAACCCGGCCCATGCAAAGGAAAGGATAAGCCCGAGATCAAACCATAAAGGGATGTTTTGTTTTTGCTTCAGGTGAAGAAGATCGGTAAGTATATAAGGCGAATTTGGCCAGAAAAGAAACCATATTATCAAAAGCGCATAAGCAAAGAATTTTGACCGCATTGTATAATAGGCAACCGGAAGATAAATGCCGATCAGGTATGGAATCCATGCCAGGAACAAATTCCAGATGAAGAACAGATAGTTATTTTTTGGGCTGATGTAGATTCGCAGCAGTTCGAGTGCTGTCGCGTATAGCGAGGAGATGATAAGTATCAATGTGATCTCCCAGTGCTCCTTGAAATATCTGCTGCGAATGATCTGTACACGATGCATTGAATTTTTGATTGAAGATAGATTTAAAATAGAACAGCATATATCCGGTAATTTTAGGTGATGGAAAAGACGTTTGAATATTCGAATGGGGAAATCACGATCGTTTGGAAACCCGACTTGTGCGAGCATTCGGGCGTTTGTGTAAGAACCTTGCCTGCAGTATATCATCCGAAAGAAAGGCCCTGGATAAATCCGTTAAATGCTACAACAGCCGAATTAATAGACCAGCTGAACCAATGTCCTTCAGGTGCTTTAAGTTTTCGCTATGACAAGAAAAACGTGGACGAAGAAGGAAGGCAGTGAAGATTTCTGCTCTCAAGGGTGCTTCTTTATTTTCATCAGCCGCTTGTCCATGATTGCGGCTTTCAAAAGTTCCTGGTGGAGTTCCGGAAGCCCGAGGACGGAACCGAGCAAGCTATAAGCAAGATCTTCCTCGGATGAAAATTCGTTGTCGCTAACCGCGAGTTCCAATACATGAAGAAAGATTCCGGCAGGGTGTTGCGGACTCATCTTTTCAATCAGAAATCTAAAATATTGCAACCGGGAATCTATGTCGGGGCGGTATGTCCGGAATATGGCGATCTCATCATCCAGGCGAAGCGAATCGAAAATTTCCAAATCGTTGATATGCTTACACAATTCTGTCTCTTCGTCCTCTTTGAAAACACCGTCCATCAGCGTGCAATATATCAGGAGGTGCATGAATGCACGTCCGGCAGAGAACTCCAGCTCAGAGTATTTCATGAAAAAATTCTAATGAGTGCAATGTTAATCCATTCTGGCTTTATGCGGAAGAAATAAAGGCACGTTTCAGCAATGTCCCAACGCCCAATAAATCAGCATAAAAACAATGATGCTTCCGAGGCAACCACCGCCCCACCTGTACGCGCCGTAGCCGGCTATTAATGTTCTGAGCCAATCACGCATGTTATGAAAGTTTTCTAAACACATTTAAAACTATGCCATTTTGATGACGGTAAAAGCAACAGTGTTTTCAACGGAAACAATTGGTGCCTGCGTTTGTTCACGCGTGCAATTATTACTGGCATGCTGAACGGCCGGATTTCTCTTATCTTTAAAAACAATTTTTTAAACGATGAAACGACTTTTAATTTTTCTTCTTGCAGCGTCTTTTTCTCTTCAGTCGCCGGCGCAGGAATATATTCCTTCAAAAGAAAATCTTGCAGCAAGGGAATGGTTCAGCGATGCCAAGTTTGGGTTGTTTATTCACTGGGGACCGTTCAGCATTCCGGGAGACGGCGAATGGGTAATGAATAACAGGAATATCACGGTCAAAAATTATACACGCCTCATGGATTTTTTTAATCCGATTGAGTTTGATGCAGCACAATGGGTAGGTATGGCGAAGAACGCAGGCATGAAATATATCACACTCATAACTCGCCATCATGATGGCTTTAGCATGTGGGATACAAAGGCGTCTGACTTTAATATCATGAACTCACCTTATCATAAAGATATCGTGAAGATGATCGCCGATGAATGCCACAAACAGGGCATAAAACTTTTCCTGTATTATTCTCTTCTCGACTGGCGACGTGACGACTACAGCTATTGGACGGGGAGAACAGGGCATGGAACAGGTCGCACAGTTCATGGTGACTGGAATAATTATATCGCATTCATGAAACAACAGCTCACGGAGTTATTGACGAATTATGGTGAGATCGCAGGAATATGGTTTGATGGTTATTGGGACCAGTTAAATAATGATTCAGATAAAATAAATAAGCCTCATGTAGACTGGCATTTCGGAGAGTTGTACGCTTTGATACATCATTTACAGCCCCAGTGTTTGGTCGGAAATAATCACCATCTTCAGCCATTACCAGGCGAAGATTTCCAGATGTTCGAAAAAGATCTGCCAGGTAGCAACACTACCGGTTTCGGAGGAGCTTCTGTTTCCAGCCTTCCTCTTGAAACATGCGAAACCATCAATAACTCGTGGGGTTTTAATATCACAGACACCAGTTTTAAAACCACCAAGCAACTCGTTGATTATTTAGTTCGCGCAGCCGGATTTGGCGCAAATTTTTTATTGAATATTGGACCGATGCCCAATGGTGAGATACAACCAGAATTTAAAGAGCGCCTTGCATATATGGGTAGCTGGTTACGTGTTTATGGAGAAAGTATTTACAATACAAGAGGTGGTTATTTGCGACCGCAAAGCTGGGGCGCGATCACGCAGCGAGGTGATACTTTATATGTGCATGTGCTTGATAAAGGTGCCGCGTCGGTGACGTTGCAAAATTTTCCGTATTCAAAAATACTAAAGGCGTATTTGATAAAAGATCATACGCCGGTCGACGCACAATTACATGATGGTGCCGTAGCGATTCCAGTGAAACAAATGAACGAGGACCAACCTGATGAAGTAATTGCGGTTGTCGTGAAAAAGTGATATCGAAAAAACTTACAAGTCTTCCGCGTATTACGAAGACGAATGTCGCAGTCTCTTAGCCGCATTTTATAATTTTGTTCATGTTCTATCTTGTTCGCACGCCGTCATGGTTCATCCGGCTTAATTCGTCATTGGTTTGGAACATTCCGACGGAACAAAAAGAATTGTATCTCACGTTTGATGACGGCCCGCATGAAACAGCTACGCCTTTTGTACTTGATCAACTCAAAGCATATAATGCAAGAGCCACTTTTTTTTGCCTTGGAAAAAATGTGAAAGCATACCCGAAGATCTATGAACGAATTTTAGACGAAGGGCACGCGGTTGGCAATCACACCTTTAGTCATTTGAACGGATGGAAGACAAACAACAATACATACATGCGTGATATTGCTGAAGCAGCGAAGTATATCGACTCAAAACTTTTTCGGCCACCGTATGGAAAATTGTCTCCATTTGTTTCGAAACTATTACGATCGTTGAATTACCGGATAGTGATGTGGGAAATTTTAAGCGGTGATTTTGATACGGAAGTAACGCCGGAAAAATGTTTAGAACATGTTGTGTTGTATTCGCGGCCCGGGTCAGTAATAGTCTTTCATGATAGTACTAAAGCCTGGCAAAGGATGCAGTTTGCGTTGCCAAAAGTTTTGCAGCATTTCAACGAACAGGGTTTCAAATTCAAAGGTATCCCCCAATAAAAAACGGAAGGCCAAGGTAGAAACCTTAGCCCGTTTTTAATCCGTACCCTATGAAAACTGTTACGAAAATAGGGATAATAATTCTATTCCCCACCAAAAATTTGTATATAAAAATACTCAAAAGAGTAAATTTTGTTTATGCGGTTGATCGACACTCATTGCCACCTGTATTTACAAGACTTCAGCAAAGACCTTGATGAGGTGATGCAACGTGCAATTGATGCAGGGGTTGAAAAGTTCTTTCTTCCAGCCATTGATAGCCTGGTCATCGATGACTTGTTAGGCATGGAAAAAAAGTTTCCAGGTCGTTGCTTCGCGATGATGGGCCTGCATCCGTGTTCAGTAAAAGAGAATTTTAAAACTGAACTGCAAGTTGTCAATGAGTACATAAACAAACGTTCATTTGCCGCGATCGGAGAAATAGGTCTTGATTTTTACTGGGATACAACTTTCGTAAATCAGCAGTACGAGGGTTTTGAAATGCAAATGAACTGGGCACTGGAAAAAAATTTGCCTGTCGTGATCCACACTCGGAATGCGATGCAGGAAACCATAAATACAGTCAAATCCTTTGCAGCAAAGAACCTTACCGGCATTTTTCACTGCTTTGGAGATACGTACGAGATGGCGGCGCAAATAATCGATATGGGTTTTTATTTAGGCGTCGGCGGGGTACTGACTTATAAAAAGTCGGGGCTTGACAGGGTAATAAAAAAAATCGATCTCGAACATATAGTGCTGGAAACGGATGCTCCTTATTTGACGCCGGTGCCTTTTCGTGGAAAGAGGAATGAGAGCAGTTACCTAAAAATCATTGCGGGTAAGCTGGCTGAAGTGAAGGATATTTCTGTTGATGAAGTAGCT
>DASQJI010000047.1:0-2123 GCA_035631175.1 Parafilimonas sp. | reverse complement strand
ATAGGTATGCTTATCGTCTTTTGAAAAGTCCTGGTTGGAGGCAAGCTTCCATTTATTTTCATCGATGACGGGAAAGAAAGCGTCGGCAGCTTCAAATACATGATGGACTCTTGTGAGATAAATTTTGTTCGCATCATCGATTGTTTGTGCATACACATTCGCGCCGCCCAGTATCATTAATTCTTTATAGTCGTGTTCACCCGCAAAAAAAATAGCATCTTTTATTTTGTTCACCACAACAACACCTTCACGTTTAAAATTTTTTTGAGTTGTGAGGATAAGGTTGACGCGCCCGTTCAACGGTTTATTTCCAAGAGACTCGTACGTTTTCCGTCCCATAAGCACGGGCATTCCCCAGGTGACGTTCTTAAAAAATTTCAGGTCATTTGGAAGATGCCAGAGCAATTGATTATTCTTGCCGATGGCATTGTTTGTTGATGCTGCGACGACTAATGAAAGGATCATGCCCCAACCCTAAAGGGAGTTTAGCCCAGCCCTGGATGAAGTAAATACTACCGCTAATGACGTGTAAATACTTTCTAAAGCTGGTTCGTTAAATAATGTATCAAAAATAACTTATTCAGAATGTTTGGAAGAGTTTCTTTCTCCCCTTTAGGGGATACTGGGCTTGGTCTCCTCCCTATACGGCGACCGGTGCTTTTATCGCCGGATGGCATTGATAATTTTCTAACGTGAAATCTTCGAACTTGAAATCGAAAATATTTTTTACCGCCGGGTTTAATTTCATCGTTGGTAAAGGATACGGCGTTCTTGACAATTGCAATTTTACCTGATCGATATGATTGTTGTAAATGTGCACGTCGCCGAAAGTGTGTACAAAATCGCCCGGCTCCATATCACAAACCTGCGCCATCATCATGGTGAGTAAAGCGTAAGACGCGATATTAAACGGCACTCCTAAAAAAACATCCGCACTGCGCTGATATAACTGGCAGCTAAGTCTTCGTTTACCACTTTCGTCCTCAGCTGAATAAAATTGAAACAAAGTATGGCAAGGCATTAATGCCATGTCGGGAAGATCGGCCACATTCCATGCACTTACTATAATGCGCCTGCTGTCCGGGTTATTTTTTAATTGTTTAACTGCGTCACTAATTTGATCGACAGTTTCGCCATTTGATGTCAGCCAGCTGCGCCATTGCTTGCCGTACACAGGACCGAGCTCGCCGTTTTCATCCGCCCATTCGTTCCAAATGCTTACGCCGTTTTCTTTGAGATAGGCAATATTCGTTTCGCCGCGGAGAAACCAGAGAAGTTCATAGACGATACTTTTAAGATGAATTTTTTTCGTGGTTACAAGAGGAAACCCCTGGCTAAGATCAAAGCGCATTTGATAACCGAACCAGCTTTTCGTGCCTGTGCCTGTCCGGTCCGTTTTCGGTGTGCCATGCTCTAGAATATGTTGTAATAATTCGTGATACTGCTGCATAGGTGCAAGGTAAAAAAATGCTGCGAGCCGTAAGCTGTGAGCGACGAGCTGTGGGGAAGATGTGAATGACAGGGAGGCTATGAGCGGGGAGCTTTGAGCTGCGAGCAGGCGAGGAGCGTGGGAAGTAAAGACCGGTCAGGCGGTTTGACGCCGTCAAGCCGATGGGGGAAATGTACGCTTACTTTTAGTAACCCGTTTTTAAGTTCATCATTTTCAGCTGCCGGACGTTTTTCGAAGCGGCTGACCGAAGCGCCTTATTTTTCGATTGCAAATGTTGTCGGCATGTGCTGATGCCGGCATTCAGTTTCTTTTCAGTTTCGGTTTACTGACGGGAATGATAGGCTTTTTTTCCGCGACGATGGGTTTGTTTAATGAACTGTCGATGGTGGGTGGTGTTTTTGTTGCACTGCTGTCTGCCGGCATGTTAGCAATTTGCGAGTCTACAGCTCTGGGAGTAGATGTGGAGCTGGTAGTATCGTAATCGTGGTAATCGGTTCCATTGTTGTTGCAAGCGACGATGAAGAAAGAGATTTCGCAGGCGACTATTGCTGATCTTAATTTCTTGCAATGCATGAGTAAATGCTTTAATGAGTGAATGCTAATCATCCAGTGAATAATACCATCAATATTTCAAAGAAGATGCCATTGACGTTCGGACAAGTTCTTTTAGATC
>DASQJI010000046.1:0-23154 GCA_035631175.1 Parafilimonas sp. | reverse complement strand
ATAATTTCATTAATCATATTATCCGCATTAAGTGTAATCCAAAAAATTTCTCAAGGGCGGGCTACGGGAACATGACCGACATGATCCTCTTTTATTCAAAAACAAAAAAATACGTTTGGAACGAACCACGACAAA
Organism: Parafilimonas sp.; assembly: GCA_035631175.1. Classification (GTDB taxonomy): domain Bacteria; phylum Bacteroidota; class Bacteroidia; order Chitinophagales; family Chitinophagaceae; genus Parafilimonas. The sequence continues at coordinate 23,019 of DASQJI010000046.1, read as the reverse complement.
AGATTGAAATACCGGAAACTGATGCACGTTTTCGTTCCATTGATCCCGACGGCAGAAGATATACAACGACGCCTTTGCATGCGCCCGGCGAAACTGCAAAAGGAGAAACCGGGAAGATATGGAACGGCATGATGCCGCCAAAGGGAAGGCACTGGCGTTATACGGCTGCCGTAATGGACGAGCTGGATAAAAATGGTTTGATCGAATGGTCATCCACCGGTAACCCGCGCAAAAAAATTTACGCAGATGACGTGATGAAGGCAGGTGTAAAAATGCAGGATATCTGGTTATTTAAAGATCCGCAAAACCCAAAATATCCAACCGAAAAGAACCTGGAGTTGCTCAAGACGATCATTAAGGCTTCGTCCAATCAGGACGATCTCGTACTCGACGCTTTCGCGGGCTCCGGTACGACGCTCGTCGCCGCGCAGGAATTAAACCGTCGCTTTATTGGCATAGATGCATCCAATGCCGCCATCGATATCTGCAAGAAACGAGTATCCGATTTCGACTACCGCAGTGTGTAAAGCGGTTTGTTATATTTCCGCCACTTCAAATCCGTCCTGCTTTTTTTCACGTCTTTCACATTGCCGCATACTGCGGTCAAAGCGGTCATTCAATTTACGCGCATAGCCACCGTTTGTCGCATCATTTCATGCACTCGTCTCATTTGCTAAAAATCGCATTTACTGTTGAATAGTTTTGTGCCTCAGTTCAAAAACACGTGTATGAAAAAGGTTTTCCTCGCAACCGCTACCTTAATAATCTCTCTTAACATATTCGCGCAATTTCCTGGCGCTAATGGCGGAAAAAATCAGCCGCCGCCTGCGATAGGACATATCTACGGTAAATTGGTCGATACTACAGGCAAACCGGTCGCGGACGCATCGGTCGTCCTGTTACAAAACAAGTTTGACAGCGCCACTAAGAAAAATAAGCAGGTGCTTTATAAAGGAGGAGCCACTAAAGCAAACGGCGAATTCGATTTCTCCGATCTACCCTTATTCGGCATCACGATGAAAATAACAGCCGTGGGCTACAAACCGTACGAAGAAAAGATCAGTTTTCAGCCGAAAGCCAATGGTGGGAGTGCTGCACCGTCGAATAATCCTGCAGGGCAAATGGCAAGCATGATGGGCAATTTTGATAAAGACCTTGGTAATATCAAACTGCAATCAGATGCGAACCAGTTGCAGAATGTCACTGTTTCAACAAGTGTTTCAGCGTTGAAGATGGATATTGATAAAAAGACATTTAACGTCGACAAAAATATTGTCAGCTCAGGTGGTACTGCCCTTGATGTTATGAAGAATGTTCCGTCTGTCCAGGTAGATATAGATGGTAATGTAAAATTGCGTAATGCAGCTCCCCAGATCTATGTCGACGGCAGGCCGACCACGCTATCACTAGACCAAATTCCCGCCGACGCTATTCAAAGCGTGGAGGTGATCACAAATCCTTCTGCTAAATATGACGCAAGTGGTGGTAACGCCGGTATCCTCAATATCGTCCTGAAGAAAAATAAGAAAACAGGTTACAACGGAAACCTGATGGCAGGTGTGGACAGCCATGGCGGTTTGAACGGTGGCGGAAACTTCAGCGTGCGCCAGGGAAAAATAAATCTGAATGCAGCCGTAATGGCGAATCAACGTCACGATCGTACCAACGGTACTACTGACAGGCTGGATTTCGGGGACACACTAACACACATTTACCAGGAGAATACCAGTAAAACAAACGGTGCTTTTATTTTCGGCAAATTGGGCCTTGATTATTTTGTTACCAACAGAACAACGTTGTCTTTATCTGGTATCAGGGTGCATGGGCAATTTAAGCCAACCGATGTTTTTGATAAGACGACCACAAGCGTTTTTGATTCCGGCCAGATCAATTCACTTAGTGTGGGAAATTCAAACAACACCAGGATATTTAATGCTAATGGTTTGCAATTCGGCATGGTACACAACTTTGCAAAAAAGGACGAACAGTTAACAGCCGACGGAAATTATTTTTCCGGCAAGAATGAAGGCAGTGCTTTGTATACTACGAATTATTATGATGCGATTGGCAACCACACTGGCAACTCCGTTCAGCAACAATTATCGAATGGCAACAACCAGTTCTTCACTGTTCAAACCGATTATACAAATCCGCTCAGCCAGAAAACAAAACTGGAAACAGGCTTAAGGATGCAGATCAACGAAATTGAAAACAACAACCAAACGTATAACCAGGCCGCTGACGGTGAATTCACGAAGATCCCGGGCACTGCAAACAACTACACGAATTCAAACAAAGTGTATGCTGCCTACGCAACGGTAACAAGCTCAATCAAAAATTTTGGTTATGAAGTTGGACTTCGCGCAGAAAGCAGCAATTATCATGGCGAGCTTACAAACACCGGTGAAAAATTTAGCAACAGTTACCCCATCAGCTTGTTTCCTTCGGTGTTCCTAAGCCAGAAGTTAAAAAACAGGCAGGAGCTGCAATTGAATTTCTCGCGCCGCATTAACAGGCCGAACTTTTTCCAGTTGATCCCTTATACGGACTACAGCGATAGTTTGAATATTACCCGTGGTAATCCGAACCTCGTACCGGAATTTACTAATTCCGTTGAGTTCTCATACAGCAAAACGTATAAGAAGAATAACAATTTGCTCGCATCGATCTATTACAAACACACCAACGATCTGATCACCCGCTACCAGGACACGGCGTACAATGCAGCGTCAGGTAAAACTGATCTTATCAATAGTTATATAAACGCCACTTCTGCTTACTCATACGGAGCAGAGTTCACGTCAGTAAACTACGTGAACAAATGGTGGGACTTCACGCTGAACGTGAACTTGTATAAATCAAAGATCAATACGGATAACGTTAGTCAACTTCAGCAGGATGCAATGCTGAGCTGGTTTAGTAAATTCAACAACAATTTCAAATTACCTGCAAACTTCAGCATCCAGCTTTCTACAAGTTATCAAAGCAAGACAAATCTACCTGTCAACACCGGTGGCCAGCAGTTCGGCCCGCCGAGCCAGGCACAGGCAGCATCTCAAGGCTATATCGAACCTTTTTGGGTAGCTGATATTGCGATCAAAAAAACATTTCTTAAAAACAACGCTGCGGCCGTTACACTTAGCATGAGTGATATTTTCCGGAGCAGGGTGAACGAACAAGTATCTTTTAACCAGTTCTTCTACCAGGATTACTATCGCCTCAGCAATCCACAGCTCGTGCGGCTGAACTTCACATACAGGTTCGGTAAGATGGACATATCTTTATTCAAACGTCAAAGCAAGGGGCAGGGAGAAGGCGCACAGGAAGCGACGCAAATGGGTGGCACCAGGTAGGTCACGAATTGCAAGCAATTTCTGATGTAGTCACGATTGATAAAGTTCAAACAACAACTGATAATTATTCACAAAGAGCCTGCGCCCGCGCGGGCTCTTCCGATTTATAAGGTTGAGGCATTACCTTTATCAGCCAGTGACTGCTTACTCTTCCTTATACATGTTATATAACAAATGCAGGCAGTTTGCGTTTGAATTAATAATGAAACTTCCTGCTTTTTTTTTCTCGGCGCGATCGCTCCTTTGTATCGTGTTACTTTTTTTCGGCTGTGATGTTAGGGCCCAACTTACTTATAATGAGTTGACGGTTCAATACGACAGTCCATGGACGTACAAAAAATTACAGTTGATTCCCGTACGTTTTAAAGGTGCCGGCGACGGTGCAGCATCACAAAAAATTACTGCATTCGAAAATGGTGTTATCAGCTTTAGCGATGCTCTGCGTCGGAAGAAGATCTCTATAACAGAAACTTCATCCGGCGGCGGTCCGGACGTGGCAACGCTGGTGGTTAAGAGCCGTTCAAAAGAAAATATTTTGTTACTCAGCGGTGAAATGGTGCAAGGCGGGAAGCAAGACAGGGCATTTGGTAAGACGACGATCATTCCCGCGGGACGCCATAAGAATTATGTTCCTGTTTTTTGTGTTGAGAAAGGGCGATGGGATGATAAGCCGAAATCATTCAGGTACGCGGGTACGGCTGATGCGCGCATTAGGAAGCAGATCGATGTTACACAGCGTCAGAACAAAGTTTGGAAAGAGATTGACAACGAGCTCACTTCGAAAAAGAAAAAGAATAAAACGTCTGCATACTTGCAGGCGTACAATGACAGCACGCAAATAGATACGTCTTACCTGCGATACTTTATCAACCGAATGAAGGCAAGCGATAGCAGCTATGCGGGTTTTATCGCAATAACAGGAAACAGGATCATCAATGCGGAACTTTTTTCAGGAACTGATCTATGCGTGGCCGCATACATCGAAATGATCAAAAGTTATATGCATACGCTAACGCCTGCTGACGGCGTGCCTGGTAAAAAGCATGATGAAATAAAGGCGTTTACCGACAAGTTTTTACCCGATAAAGCGACGCAAAAAAAATATCTCACTGCAAACGGAAGGTTGTATTATTATGGCAGCGATGTGATCCATTTGATCGCTTACGACTCGCCTTAAGATGTGAAAGATCACTACGATTATATAATAACAGGCGCCGGGTGTGCGGGTTTGAGTTTGCTGCGCAGGATGATGACTAATCGTTTCTTCGATGATAAGAACATTTTGTTGATCGATAAGTCTGACAAAACGAGCAACGACAGAACGTGGTGCTTTTGGGAGCAGGAAGCTGGTTTCTTTGAGGACATCGTGTTTCATCGCTGGAAGCAGATCGATTTTTTTTCTAACGATTTTTCTGCGCGTTTTGACATGGAGCCATATGCCTATAAGATGATCAGGGGCATCGATCTGTATACTTTGGTCCTGGATGAAGCGAAGCGGCACGCCAATATCGACATCTATAATGAGTCCGTTACCTCTGTTGATAGCAACGACGCGAATGCACTTGTGATTTGTGCTTCAAGATCTTTTTCTGCAGATTACGTGTTTAACAGTCTGCTCTTTGACGATTGGAGACAAAATGCTCTTCAGAAAAAAAATATTTACGTCCTGCTCCAGCACTTCAAAGGGTGGCTGATAGAAACAGATAAAGATATTTTCGATGAGCATGTTGCAACATTCATGGATTTCCGTGTGAGCCAGGAAAAGGGAACAACCTTTATGTATGTGATGCCACTCTCGAAAAATGAAGCACTCGTAGAATATACTTTGTTTACTGATAAAATATTAGAACCAGGTGAGTACGATGCTGAGCTATCAACTTATATCAGCAATTTTATGAAGATTGACCGGTACTCGGTAAAACATACCGAGTTTGGAGTGATACCCATGACCAATTATCCTTTTTCGGGCGGTGAGAAAAGAGTGATCAATATTGGCACAGCAGGCGGACAAACAAAAGCCAGCAGCGGGTACACATTTCAATTCATACAAAAACATTCGGACCGGATCATTGATGCTTTGACGAAAGGAGAAGATCCTTTATTAAATAAATCATTTCTTGAAAAACGGTTCGGCTTATATGACCGCATATTCCTGAATGTTTTGTACAAAAAAAAGATGCGGGGTGATGAGTTGTTTGCCACACTCTTCCAAAAAAATACACTGCCGCAGGTATTAAAATTCCTGGACAACGAAACCACTTTACCCGAAGAAATAAAGATCATGAACAGCGTACCGCTTCGTACATTTTTACCTGCTTCACTGCAGGAAGTTTTCTCTTGATGAAGACCAATTGTTAAAATGAAATTTGTCATTTCCCAATAATCAGTCCGATATCGTACGAAGTTTGTCCGGTAACGAACAATTTTTTTTCTGCCGCTTTTTCCAGCAAACAAATAATAAGCCTTTTGTCAATGCACTGGCGCCTTTCGTCCTGCGAACTTGTTTATGGTATTCCTTTCGATGAATAATCTGCAAGCGAACGATTCACATTAACAATTGAAGAATCAAAAAGCTGGCAATTAAAAATATTTATCAAAACGAAAAATCTAACAAATGAAAAAGCAAATCTTATCGTTGGCCCTTGGCCTCGCGATCTTCGGTTTAGCAAATGCTGCTTCCGGCAACAATAACAAAGCTGCTGCAGCTAATGAGAAGGCTCACAAAAACTTCGAGAAACAATTCAAAGACGTTTCAAACCCAACCTGGTATACATTACAGGACGGCTTCAAAGCTGAGTTCACAAAAGATGGGCACCAGACGAACAGTGTTTATGGGAAACGTGGTAATTGGGTTTACACCATTGAGTATTTCACAGCGGATAACCTGGACAAAAACCTGATAGACCTTGTCAAGACTGAGTACGACAGGTACTATATTTCCGGTATCGAGAAAGTGGACTGTCCGGCTTCGGATGCGGTGTATGTTGTACATCTTGAAGACCAGCATTCATATAAAACAGTGCGCATTAGTAAGACGGACATGGAGTTGGTACAAGAGTTCAAGAAAGGATAATAGATGTTACAGGCTTTGAAGGAGTGCTGGAGTATTTAAAAGTTGCGAGCATTTTTTTAACAACAGTTCCTAACTCTCCGGAGTGCGGAACTGTTTTAATTTTCTATCGTCCGCGGCTCTGCAAAAAGAATTAATTTCGCAGTTCCTTTCATTGGTCTCGTAGTACAACGGATAGTACGCAAGTCTCCGGAACTTGATATCCCAGTTCGATTCTGGGCGAGATCACATCAACTCTTTTATGTTTTATGCGTATGTTTTGAAAAGCATTTTTACAAGGGCCATTGTCAGGATTTCCAAAAAAGACTTCACCAGCACAATTCTGGCTTGACCGGTACGGGCGGGGATTCTGGGCGAGATCACATCGGAGTTCGTTTCACGACACTGGTTGTCGCTCACTTTCCAAACGCAGCCAAATTGCTTCCGAATATCTTTACAGAGATCGCGAGCAATATCACTCCGAAAAATTTACGAACTACGATCAGTCCTGCTTTCCCCAAAATTCGCTCGATCCATTTCAATAAATGCAATACAAGGAAAACAAAAAGCAGGTTTACCAATATGCCGATCAAAATATATTGCTGCTCGAAGTTTGCTTTTAGCGACATAACGGTTGTCAACGTTCCGCTTCCTGCGATGATCGGGAATGCGATGGGGACAACTGTTCCGGTGCTTGCTTCGCTGTCCTGCTTGAATATTTCCATTCCCAGCACCATCTCCAATCCAATTAAAAACATCACGATAGAGCCGCCAACAGCAAATGAATGTATGTCCAGGTTCAGTATTTTTAAGAACTGTTCGCCAACAAACAAGAACACGACCATAAAAAGACCGGAGACGAGTGTAACGCGCAACGAATGTATGTTCCCCAGCCTTTCTTTTAGTGAGATAAGTACTGGTATGGAGCCGATGATATCGATCACAGCAAACAGGGTGAATGTAACCGTAAGCAGTTTGTTGAAATCCATGGGCCTGGTTTTTGTAAAGTTAATTTTGTTTACTTCAATAGTGAATTGAGGAGTTAATATCTATAGTTGTTCTTATGAAAGTATTTTTTGTTTTGACAGGTTTGGTGTTGCTCAATTTCGCGAGCGCAGCTCCCGGCGATACCGCACATTTATACAACCCGAATGCAAATGCAGAAAAAGAAATTGCCTTGGCCATCGGTAAAGCCAAGGCTCAAAAAAAATTTGTGATGCTTATCGCGGGCGGAAACTGGTGCAGCTGGTGTAAACTTTTCAATAAGACCGTAACAGAAGACAAACAGCTCGACTCTTTGCTGAATGCGAACTTTATTGTGTACCACCTGAACTACAGCGACGAAAACAAAAATGAAAAGGTATTTTCAAAATATGCTTACCCGCAGCGATTTGGATTTCCCGTGTTCATCATTCTGGATGAAAAAGGAAACCGGATCCACACACAAAACTCCGAGTATCTTGAAGAAGGTAAAGGCTACAACAAGAAAAAAGTAATGGAGTTCTTCCAGGCGTGGTCGCCCGGTGCGTTGGATCCGGCCTTATATAAAAGTGACTAAAAATTTAAGCGCACTCCTGCCATGATGTTGAATCGTTTGCTATTGTAGCCGGGCAATTCAAAATATTGTTGATCAGTAATGTTTCTCGCGTCTGTGAAGACGGTCAGATATTCGACGGGTTTATACTCCGCGTACAGATCCAAAGTGTAATAGCCATCAATCCGCTGCGGCCCTGTACCATACATCGCTTCGTAATAATGACTGGCAGTGTGCAAATGTGCGGACACGCTGAAGACATTCGAATAGTTCCACCTCACATCGAAGTTGAAAACGTTGTGCGGCCTCCTGTACAAATTGAAAAAGGACGTGTCTTTACTCGTAACGGGAGAAGCAGTTGTTATTTCTCCATCTACATAACTATAATTCGCGGTGACATTAAGCGATTTTAATACTGCAAACGACAACTCTGCCTCGATACCGTTGTCTTTTTGCCTGTCGGCATTTATATATTGACTGGCATACGTTTGCGGATCAGTATAATATGCGATAACGTCACGAATGTCTCTTTTAAAATATACGATCCTGGACTGCAGTCTCTCCTTCGCCAATTGGATTCCTAATTCATACGTTTCTGATACTTCCGGCTTCAGGTCTTTGTTCCCGTATTCGCTGTACAACTCGTATAAAGAAGGCGTTCGATATGCGGACGCGATGTTTGCAAAAACTTTCCACATCTTGTTTATATTGTACGATGGGTTGAAGCTGTAAGTTCCGTTCCATCCATAAATGGAATGATGATTCACTCTGCCGCCGATCTCTGCATTAAAACCCGATAGCTCCTTTATGAAGAATGATGCATATAAACTCTCCTGGTCCACTTTTGCGGAATCTCCCAAGGCTGTTTCATATGGTCCAAAAAAACTTACAAGAAAATAACTTTGGCTTGTTGAATAGTGACGAAAGTCGCTGCCTAACAAAAATTCAAGGTGTTTACTTAAGGCAGCATGATCATATAATTCCACGAAATGAGACCTGCTTTTATAAGAGCCGTTTTGATACGTTGCAAAGCCACCGACATCAGTTGAATCGTCAAGTAAACTGCGGCTAATAAAGCTGTACTGGTAATTAAATATCACGTGATGGTTTTCGCCATTGTAGGCTGCCGTTAAGCGTGCAATCGTATTTTTATCTTTGAAGTTGTAATCTTTGTCGTCAGTGTAAGCACCCGCGTCAATGCCTGCTTTATACTGGTTGAATTGCGCGGAGCCGCGAACGTCGAATCGGGAACTAAACTTATAGCCGAGTGAAGCGTTAAGCCCTGATTGCGAATAACTGTCTTTATCAAAATCTTGTTTTTCAGTTGAGTCATGTGCAGATGAAAACCCTTCAGTGTGTATGTAGGAACTCCCCACTGTGTATCTGAACTTGCCTGACGTCCCGTTGATACCAGCTGCTGAGTTAATTGTTCCGTAGCTCCCCGCACTCACGTCGGCAAAGCCGGCGAAAGGTTTGGAAGAGGCTTTCTTAGTGATGATGTTTATGACGCCCGCAACGGCATCACTGCCGTATAAGGTCGACTGCGCGCCTTTCAAAATCTCTATTCTTTCAATCTGGTTTATGTTAAGAAAACCGATATCATATTCACTGCTGATGCCGGATGGGTCATACATTGGAACGCCGTCGATCAGTATTAGCGTGTTGCCGGCCGACGCCCCCCGCAAATAGATCGTTTGGTTGGTGCCGGCATTTGCGGTGCTTCCCCCGACAATTAAACCTGTTTGTTCATTCAAAATTTCTCCAATTGAATGACTGCTGCTCCGCTGCAGTTGTTGTTGCGTGATAACAGTCAACACTTTTCCCGTCTCGCTTAGTTTCTTGGGACTCTTTGTTGCTGTTACAACGAGCTCATCAAGCAAATTGAATTTTGTTGAATCGGTTTGCGCTTCTGCAAATGACGCGATAGAAACAGCGGCAAGCGCCGTGGTTAGAATCTTTTTCATGCTCATTCTTCTTTTGAGTTTTATTAATGATTTGAAGAATGAGCTTTCGAATAAATGAAATGATCAGAAATGAATCTCTTAGAAGAGGCTCATCCCGCTTTTCACCCGAAAGCTCAATGAAATAAAGATTGGCAGGTCTTCTGGCTTGTAATTCATCTTAAAGCCTTCCCATTAATAAACAGTGGCAAAATTTTAAGATGTTTCTCAATCCCTTCAGGAGAATGAGCGCATTACTTACAGCTACGGGGATAGCGCCGGACTTGCACCGGACTTCCCTTTTAATCCCGGCACTTATGCAGGGAACCAAATCAGGCACAAATGTAAATGACACATCCTTGTTCAAAAAAAGATTTATTCAACGATGTTCATAAAGAATAAAAAGGCTTTCCTATCTTTTCAAAAAATTAACCTTATGCAAGAAAATTCGTTCCTCGGAAAAGACTCTTTGCCGGAGATCGCTCCAACCAGCGATGAAAAGACGCTCGCTTTGTTAGCACACATATTAACCTTCGTCGCACCGATATTGGCGCCGCTGATCATTTACCTGGTAAAAAAAGATCAGTCTCAGTTTGTAACCTATCACGCGAAAGAATCATTGAATTTCCAGATCACGTTGTTTGTGATCGTTGTCATTCTCTGCATCACCATCATCGGCATCTTGCTTTTGTGGGTAGTCGGTATCCTTTCGCTCGTTCTCGTGATCGTTGCAACCATGAGGGCGAGTGAAGGAAAGTTGTACCGCTATCCGGTTAGTATAAGACTGATTAAGTAAGCCTTTCTCCGCGAGAGCGATTTCGTCAGCCATGCTGCTGAAGAACAGTGGGTACTAACATTACTCTCCCGTAGTTCATACATTTACTTTCATGAAGGAAACCAGGAAGTTGGCACTGTTCGATATTACGATGATCGTTATCGGGCTTGTGATCGGCATGGGAATTTTTCGCACGGCCAAGGACGCGGCGGCAGCTTCTTCGTCTCCTGCATTTTATTTTTCAGTGTGGATACTCGGCGGGTTGATCGCTCTGTGCGGAGCGCTCACTTACGCTGAAATAGGTTCACGATATCCTATTACCGGCGGCTATTATAAAATATTCGCCGTGTGCTATCACCCGTCAATCGCATTTGCGATCAATTGTGTTATCCTGATCTCAAACGCAGCGTCGCTATCCGGCGTTGCATTGATAGGCAGTGAATATATTGCCCCACTTCTTTTTAAAGATCCGGCGCCATTTTCGGAAGCAATGATCGCAATGTCTGCGATCGTGTTGTTTTATGGTGTTAACCTGATGGGTTTGCACATGAGCTCAAAAACCCAAAATGTTTTAATGGTCATCAAGATCGGAATGATCCTCACGTTGATCGCGGCTTTATTTTTCCCGGCTTTGTATAACTCGCAATCGCAAACATTGTCCCCGATCTCCGACAGCATCACCACAAACAAGTTCTTAATGTTCGGTATGGCTTTGAAGGCGGCGTCCTTTTCGTATGGCGGTTACCAGCAAACGATAAATTTTGGCGAAGAAGTACAAAATCCTCAGCGCGTGATGCCACGCGGAATAGTGATCGGCATATTTGTCATCATCGCGCTGTACCTCGCTGTAAATTTTTCCTACTACAAGATCATAGGCTTTGAGGAGCTAAAGAACACAAGGGGTATAGCGGCTATGGTGGTAGGAAAAATGTTTGGAGAAAGCGGAAGGTATGTGATCTCTATTTTATTATTCATTGCCGTTCTTGCTTATGTGAATGTGTTATTGCTGAGTAATCCGCGCGTGATGTATGCGATGAGCCTCGACGGAATTCTTCCGGCCGCATTCAGGCGAAAAGATGAAAAGAGAGATGTATTGACTGTAAGCCTTACGGTATTTGCAGGCATTTGTGTGATAGTCTTATTTTTCGCAGACAAGTTTGAGCAGATACTAAGCTTTACGATCTTCCTCGATTCGATAGGCATGGCAACTTCGGCAGCGTGTATTTTTATTTTGAGAAAACGTACGAAACATCTGGACAACGCTGGGATTTACAAGATGAAATTGTATCCTTTGATGCCCGGGATATTCATCATCGCGTACGTTTTCGTAGGTACCGTGATCGCGATCACCAATCCGCAATATGCTGTGACAGGCTTGAGTGTGTTGACCGTTTTTATTATTTTATATTTTATCACACATAAAAAGAGATCAAATGTTTAAGAAATTGCGCACGGTTATCTACCACGTGGAAGACCTGGAAAAAGGAAAGGAGTGGTATAAAATAGTAACCGGGACTGATCCATACTTCGATCAACCATTTTATGTTGGGTTTGATATCAACGGGTGTGAGCTCGGCCTGGACCCGAATATGACCGGTGTTGTAAACGGAAATCACTCAGTAGCTTATTGGGCGGTCGATAACATTGAAGAGGCCATTCAAAAATTAACGGGCAACAACGCCGCCATTTCATCGCCCATAACTGATGTGGGCGATGGAATTAAAGTTGCCACAGTTAAGGACCCGTTTGGAAATACGATCGGGTTGATTGAAGGAGCTTAGTTAATGATTATCTTTTACATTGCCTGACACATCGCTGGTTTTCCGCTTATAAAAAAATTAAAACACCGGAAAAAGGCTTTCGATTATTTTTGTTGCTTGCGTATGAGCGCTTTATACTCAGGAAACTGCGCCTCCATAAGAAAATGCGTTATACAAAAATGAGAAAAATTACCAGGTACGTTTTGCCTTTGTTGCTTTTGTTGAACATTGGAAAAATTCAGGCACAGGAAAAATGGGATTTGCGGCGTTGCGTGGATTATGCAATGAAAAATAATATTTCGGTCCAGCAGGCAGATGTACAGGCACGAATTGCTGACCTTGAGGTTGAACAGGCGAAAAAGAACAAATGGCCCACTGCTTCTTTTACCGGAAATGCGGGCGGGCAATTTGGCCGGTCGATCTCCCCTACCACTAACCTGTACACTACCAATAATCTTTTCTTCAATCAATTCCAGTTACAGGGCGGCGCGCCCATATATAACTGGGGTCGTTTGAAAAATATCCAGGCAGCAGCTTCATTCAATGCACAGGCGGCTTTGATCGATATACAAAAAACAGCAAATGATATTGCGCTTAGTGTAGCATCTTACTATTTGCAAGCCCTGGCAGCAAACGAACAGGTCGAAATAAGCAGAATCCAGATCTCGCAAACAAAGGCGCAATATGATATTACGAAAAAGAAAGTTGACGCTGGTGCTTTGCCCGAACTAAATTTAGTCGAGCTTGAATCTCAGTTGGCTACAGACAGTAGTAACCTGGTGACGGCGCAAGGAACTTTTGACCAGGACGTTCTCGCTCTAAAAGCCGTATTAAATCTTGATATGGCTGTAGCTTTTGAAATAGACACACCTCCTGTTGAAACGATCCCACTACAACCGCTTAGTGAGCTTCAACCTGACTATGTTTTTAACCTCGCGTCACAAAACTGGGCTGAACAAAGAGCATATCAGCTTCGAATAAAGGGATCGGAAAAAAATATCCAGGCAAACAAAGCGCTGATGTACCCTTCGTTTTCAGGCTTTTATGGTTTGGGGACAAATTATAATAACCAGGCCATTATTATTTCAGATTCTTTTCCCGTGATTATCCCGTCTCAAAAAATAGGTTACGTTAAAGGAACGTTGGACGACGTGTATTCTTTTGAAAGCGCTTATACAAGTTACGGAACCTCGAAACAAAAATATTTTGACCAGATCAGTCACAACTTCAATCAAAACATTGGAGTGGGCGTATCCATCCCGATTTTGAACAATGGTAATTACAGGATCACTTACGAACGATCAAAGCTTGACCTGGAAAATGTTAAACTGCAGGCTGCACAGGCAAAGCAAACGCTGCAGTCAAATATTTATACAGCATACAGTAATGCAGTTTCCTCAATGGAAAAGTACAATGCCAGTACAAAAGCAGTGGCATCGGCGCAAAAGGCTTATGATTTTGCGCTAAAGAGATACGACGTTGGATTGCTATCTACCATCGATCTACTTACCAATCAAAATAATTTACTTCGTGCTAAACTGGAGCAGTTGACAAATCATTTTGATTATGTTTTTAAAATGAAAGTTCTAGAGTTTTACAAAGGCCAGGGCGTACAGTTCTAGGGCCAGAAGGCATAAAATTTAAGTTCTTATGAGCAAGAAAAAAATAAGATGGATAATTGGTATACTGTTACTGTTGATCGTGCTACTGGTTGTGTTAAGCAAAGCGGGTGTGTTGGGGAAAGATGAAGGTACAAAAGTAACCGCCGAAAAGGCGATAGATCGCAACATTACAGAAACTGTTACAGCCAGCGGAAAGGTATTTCCGGAAGTGGAAGTGAAAGTTAGCCCGGATATTTCGGGAGAAATTGTTGATCTCACGGTACAGGAGGGCGACACAGTCCACCGCGGACAAGTGCTCGCGAGAATTTATGCCGATATATATGCTTCGCAACGTGATGAGGCGGCGGCTGTGGTTGCACAGTCACAGGCGCAGGTGGCAAATTCACAAGCGCAGCTTGGGGCACTAAAAGCAACATTGGACCAGGCGCAGGCTACTTACAACCGTCAAAAAACGTTGTTGGATCAGAAGGTCATCTCGCAATCAGAATTCGAATCAGCGCAGCAGGCGTATGAATCAGCGAAAGCAAATTATGCCGCCGCCCAAAGCGGAATCAAGGCAAACCAGGCAAACGTTCAAAACGCGATGGCAGGTTTAACGCGCGCCAGCAAAGACGTGAACAGGGCAACGCTCATCGCGCCGATGGATGGGGTCGTCAGCTTGCTGAGTGTGAAAAAAGGTGAGAGGGTTGCCGGCAATAGTTTTACGTTGGGCACAGAAATGATGCGCATTGCAGATCTAAGCAGCATGGAAGTGCAGGTGGACGTGGGTGAAAATGATATTCCAAAAGTGAAATTTGGGGATACGGCTATTGTTGAGATCGATGCATTCAACAATCGCAAGTTCAAGGGTGTGGTTTATAAGATTGCAAACCCCGCATCGTTGGCTACGGCTGCAGCAAACACATCGTCAACATCCGTCACCAATTACCAGGTCCATATCAGGCTGCTTCCGTCCGGCTACACGGACCTGATCGTAAAGGGGCAACCTTTTCCATTTCGTCCAAATATGACGGCGAGCGCCGATATTCAAACGCAAACACATGCTCATGTTTTGTCAGTGCCGCTAAACGCTGTAGCTACCAGAACGAAAAAAGACCTCGAGAAAAAAGACACTTCGAAAGCTGCTAAAACAACTGCCGCAATTACGCCAGACAACAGTTCGTTGGGCAGTTCAGAGGACAGCGACCTTGTGGAAGTGGTGTTCGTAGTGCAACCGGACAGTAAAGTGAAAGTGGTACCGGTGCGCACATCGATACAGGACATTAACTACATCGAGATCACGAGTGGTTTAAAGCCGGGCGACCAGGTTGTGACCGGGCCATACGATGTTGTTAGTAAGAGCATGAAGGACGGTGACAAAGTGAAGGTTGTAACCAAAGACGAATTGGTACAGGGTTTTCAGAAGAAATAAATAGTTTGATAGTTTATTGGGATATCGGTTTATTAGGAGTGCACTGCGCAGAGATAGTTCAAATAGCCAATAACCCAATAAACGAATAACCCGGTAGCCCATAACCCAACAACCCAAATTCCTATCTTTACTACGAACATTACTGCATGCAATTTGGAATTCTCGGGAGTGGAAGCTGGGGTACAGCATTAGCAAAGATCCTGACTGATAGCGGCGAAAATATTCACTGGTGGGTCCGCAATAACGAGACCATTAGCCATATACGCCAGCGACGGCACAATCCCCATTATCTGAGCGGCGCTTACTTCGACACCAGCAAGCTAGAGTTAAGCAGTAATATCAATTTTGTGATTGAAGCGTGCGATACTTTGCTGCTCGTGATACCTTCTGCTTATGTAAATCAATCGCTCGGCGGGTTGAACAAGGATGCGCTTAAAAATAAAAAGGTCATTTCCGCGATCAAGGGAATTTTGCCCGAAAAAAATCAGTTGCTCAATGAATACCTCGCTGAAAATTTTAATGTTGATCTGAAAGATTATTTCACAGTATTGGGCCCTTGCCATGCAGAAGAGGTCGCGGCCGAAAAGCTTTCCTATCTCACGTTCTCGGGACTTGACGCAGATCATGCAGAGAAACTTGCGTCATGCTTCAACACTGAATTCATTAAGACTTTGATCAACCCTGATATTATTGGTGTCCAGTATGCAGCTGTCCTTAAAAATATTTATGCGATGGGTGCCGGCATCGCGCACGGATTAGAATATGGCGATAATTTTCTTAGTGTTTATATTGCCAACTCAGCAAACGAAATGGTGCGTTTTTTACGCGAGGTGAAGCACGAAGATTCCACGGCCTCACTTAATTATGCTGCTTCGGTGTACCTGGGAGACCTGCTCGTTACATGCTATTCTTTATACAGTCGCAATCGCATGCTTGGTAACATGATAGGCAAAGGCTATTCAGTTAAAGCGGCGCAACTCGAGTTGGGCATGGTAGCTGAAGGCTATAACGCGAGCAGGTGTGTGCATAAAACAAATGAGCAGCTGAAAGTGGCGATCCCGATCGCAGAGATCATCTATCAAATTTTATGGGAACAGTTGCCGCCAGCCGAAGGCTTTGAACAAATCGAAACGCTGTTGCTTTGATTTCAATAGAGCGTGTTGAATGGCACGATGCTTACATTCTAAAGAGATCCGAAGCAATTCCATCGGCAAATAGTTTTCCTTTTCGCGTTAAAAAAAGAGTACCATCGCTTACTCCCATCAGCTTTTCATAAATAAATTTTTGCGCCTCTTTCAAAATTTGTAAAGCTGTTGGTTCATCGCTAAGTTGCTCAACGGCCTTCAGCGAAATACCTTCGCTGGTCCTAAGGCCCGTCATAATATATTCATTTAGCTTTTGCGTTTGACTTAGCATCTCCTGTTGCTGTGGCAATATTTTCTTACTAATACTTTCAATATACAAAGCGTTACTCGAGACATTCCATTGCCTTGAACCGCCATTATAGGAATGTGCCGACGGACCAAGTCCAAGATAAGGCTTGCATTGCCAGTAACTGCTGTTATGCTTGCTGCGAAAGCCCGGCTTCGAGAAGTTTGAGATCTCGTAGTGCTCATAACCAGCAGCGTTTGTAAGTTGCATCAACAATTCGAATTGTGCCGCTTGCTTCTCTGCGTTCACGTCCTCTTTTTTGTTATGGTCGATCATTTTTTTCAGAGCTGTTTTCGGTTCTACCGTCAACGCGTAACATGACAAATGCGGTATCCCGAAAGCAAATGCGGTCTCCAGGTTCTGCTCCCAGCGTTGATCTGTCAAACCAGGAACGCCATAAATGAGATCGATGCTTATATTATCAAAGCCGGCCTGCTTTGATAAGGCAATTGCAGTTTTCGCCTGGACAGAGTTGTGAGCCCGGTTCATCCATTGCAGGTCTTCATCAAAAAAACTTTGAACACCGATGCTCAATCGATTTATACCAACAGATGTCCATCCTTCCAACTTTTCCGCAGAAATATCGTCCGGATTTATCTCGAGTGTGATCTCTGCGTCGTCGACAATCCTAAACAATGACCTAAGCTTTTCAATCGTAAATCGTAGATCGTAAATCGTAATTAGACTCGGTGTTCCCCCGCCAAAATAAACGGTCGCAATATCTTGATGCAGGTAGTCGTTTCTCAAGGCGGCTTCCGCGCAAATCGCCTCGATCATTTTTGGTATTTCTTTTTGAGAAATGGAAAAGTGGAAGTTGCAATAATGGCAAGCCTTTTTGCAAAACGGGATGTGAATATAAATGCCTGCCATCGAAAGTTTTGTAATCTTGTTAAGTGTTTAAAGCTACTGTTTGTAATTTTTTTATTTCCGCTTTCCTCTTTGCATGCAGAGAAGAATGAAATGCAGCATGGCAAAATTAACTCAATACATATCGAAGATCTGCTGCGCCTTGTCATTTAGCTTTTTGTTTTTATCATTAAATGCGCAACGGTCATGCGATCTGTTCATTATCAGTGCCGACAAGGATTCTGCATTTCTCAGATCGCTTCAATTACAATCCAGTTTTGTTGACAAGACAAGTTGCATTCAATACATACACCGGTTGCCGCAATTACTTGCTTTAAAAGGATATGCATCATCTTCTGTTGATTCTATACGTGAAGACAGCGCGTCAGTGTGGATTAAACTTTTCATCGGCAACAAATTCACGTGGGAAAAACTTTCCATCAGTGATTCTGCGAACAACTTATTAAACACCCTCGGATATCATCCCAGCGAATTCGATCATCAAAATTTCCTGCAGCAAAATCTTGAAAAATTGTACAACGATGTGCTTGGCCATTTTGCAGATAATGGCTATCCTTTCGCGAAGATCTCATTGGATAGCATTTTCGTGAATGGGGACCGAATCTCAGGGCATCTTAATATTCAGAGTGGCCCTCTTTATCACGTCGACACCGTTATCGTGGAAGGGAATGTAAAGATCTCAAGGTATTTTCTTCAGCAATATCTGCAGGTCCATGATCACGATGTTTATAGCCAGCAGCGACTGGATGGCATCAACCAGCGATTGTCGGCGCTTAACTACCTGCAACAATCGCAACCATGGCAAATTGAAATGTTGAACACCGGCGCACAGTTACATTTATATCTTCAGCCCACAAAAAGTAACAGCGTAAATCTGTTGGTCGGTTTGCTGCCACAGAGTGATCAAAACAGTGGTAAACTTCTGTTCACTGGGGAAGCGACGGTTGGACTGCGCAATTCTTTCGGCACTGGCGAGACGCTAGGTTTAAATTGGCTACAGCCACAGCCGAGATCGCCGCAATTGAACGTGGTGTATCAACAACCGTACATTTTTCGTTCGCCATTCGGGCTGAATTTAGATTTTCAGTTACAAAAGCAAGATTCAGCTTATTTGAATATTAATGGACAGTTCGGTGTTCAATATGAGCTCAACCAGCATCAGTCAGGAGCTCTGATCATACAGGCGTCTTCAACCAGCGTTTTGAGTGTGGATACGAA
Organism: Parafilimonas sp.; assembly: GCA_035631175.1. Classification (GTDB taxonomy): domain Bacteria; phylum Bacteroidota; class Bacteroidia; order Chitinophagales; family Chitinophagaceae; genus Parafilimonas. The sequence continues at coordinate 4,059 of DASQJI010000046.1, read as the reverse complement.
CCAGGTAAAACTCACGGGCGAGCTGCCGCCTGTTGCTGACGTAAACACCACGAGCCTTGGTTTGCAGTACAATTTTTACAACACAGATTACCGGTTTAGCCCGAGGCGCGGAAACGAGTTTTTCGCGAGCGGCATCTTTGGCAACAAGAATGTAAAAGAAAATAGCTCCATTACTCAAATAAAGGATCCCAATTTTGATGGAGGTAAATTATATGATTCCGTGGAGTTGCATAGTTACCAGTTCCGCCTCCAGGGGAGTGCAGCAAAATTTTTCCCGTTGGGAAGGCAGTCGACAATAAAGGTGGCGATAAATGCCGGTTGGTTTCAGTCGCCTGATTGTTTTCAAAATGAATTATTCCGAATCGGCGGTTTCAAGTTGTTACGCGGGTTTGACGAGGAAAGTATTTATACAAACAGGTATTCTGTAGAGACGGCGGAATACCGGTATTTGCTTGGAAGGAATTCATGGTTTTATGGGTTTACAGACCTTGGCTGGGCGGCGTATAACGTCAACGACGTTAAGTTCAGTCATACCTATCTAGGTTTCGGGGTTGGACTTTCGCTTGAAACCAATAGCGGAATCTTTAGTATCTCTCTTGCGGAAGGCAAGCGTGATGACACCCAAATAAATTTTCAGCAGGCAAAAATTCATCTCGGATTTATCAGCCTGTTTTAAACGTACCAATTACTTTTGCGGCAACCGGAAATTGATTGCGATATTTTATTTTGATATTCGGACTTACTCTTACCCACTGCGCTCTTGCACAGGATACCAGTGTTGTGCCGCAAATCACGGACAGCACATCCGTCGTGAAACCAGATTCTGGTGTACAAAACGTCGGCACCTCTGATACAATTAAAAGTGATTCTGTGGCTGCGGTGAACGATACTGGCAGAGCCTTTCGGCGGCCGGATAGCGCCCGCACGGCCCGCACCGATTCGATCGTTTCCATCGCAGCGCCTCAAATGGCAGTAAAAAAAGATTCGCTCTTAAAAAAAGCCGCTGTTCAGTTAAAAGCCGGTGCAAAAAGAAATGTTCCTGACCGGGACATCGTTTTTTTTGTGCTTGTTTTCATTCTCTTCTTTCTCGGTTTAATAAGGACCGCATTCCCCAAGTATTTCAATAGCATATTCTCTTTGTCATTCCAGGCAACGTTCAGGCAAACGCAAACAAGAGACCAAATGGCTCAAAATGTAATGCCGGCTTTTATGCTCAACATTTTGTTTATACTTTCCGGGGGCCTTTTCATTACATTGTTTGCAGAATTCAATCAATGGGCGACCACTGATTTCTGGCAGTTGTTTGTTTATTCGACCAGCATCCTTGCCATGATTTACCTTATCAAATATTTTGTTATTGTTTTTACCGGGTGGGTCTTTAACGCTAGTGATTCAGCTGCAGAGTACAGATTTATTGTTTTTCTCATCAATAAACTCATTGGGATACTGCTTATTCCATCTTTGTTCCTGATGACATATGCAGATGATGAGATAAAAAAAATTTCTATTACAATAGGTATTTGTATTGCCGTTTTCATGATCGTTTTACGATATCTTGTTTCCGTCGCACGTATTCGGAAAAATCTGCGCATCACCGCGTTTCACTTTTTTATTTACCTTTGCGCCGTGGAAATAATGCCCTTGCTTGTCATTTACAAGATATTATTTCTTCGAACCGGCAATACATAACTAAAAAAATCGAGTAGTTACGCATGTTAAATAACGGGTTAAAAAAATCGTCCGGCAATCATACGCCCGGTCAGATTCTAATCACCCAGCCGAAGCCAGAAAGCGAAAAGTCACCCTACTTCGAACTGGAAAGGAAATACAATATTCAACTAACTTTTTTCCCTTTTATAAAGTTAGAATCCATACCGGCCCGGGACTTCAGGAAACAGAAAATTGATGTTTGCAGCTTCTCGGCAGTGATCTTTACAAGCCGCAATGCTATCGACCATTTCTTCAGGATGAGCGAGGAACTAAAAATTTCGGTAAGCCAGGACAATAAATATTTCTGCATAACGGAGGCTGTCGCATTGTACCTGCAGAAATTCATTCTTTACAGAAAACGTAAGGTTTTTTATGGGGCAGACGGAACGAACAAAAGCATGTTTGATGTGATCAACAAACACAAGGAAAACGAAAAGTTCCTTTACGTCTGCAGCGAGAATCAGCAGGACAATGAAATTGTGAGCTGGCTGAAAGCGAACCATTGCGAATTCCAGCTTGCATTTATGTACCGGTCGGTGAGCAATGATGTGAAGGTTGTGATGGAAAACAAATCGTTTGACATTATTTGTTTCTTCACGCCGAGCGGCGTTCGCAGTTTATTTGACAACTATCCTCAGTTTACTCAAAACGGAATGCTTATCGGTGCGTTCGGTAATAATACCGTGAAGGCGGGCGAAGATGCCGGGCTTTCCGTAAACATTAAGGCTCCCGCACCGCAAAGTCCAAGCATGGTCTCTGCGCTCGATCATTTTCTGGCCACAACCGTCAAAAAGAAATAAGCTTCGATAATTCCAGTCCCGTTCATTGAACGGGTTTTTTTGAACGCACTCGTTTGAATGCGCATGCTTCAAAATTTGTCTGTAGCAACAGGCAGCGAACCGATCATGAACGAAAAGCACACAAATCATCTTATAAAAGAAACAAGTCCTTACCTGTTACAACATGCGCATAATCCTGTTGACTGGCATCCGTGGGGAGAAGAAGCCTTAGAAAAAGCACGGTCGGCTGACAAGCCGATTCTTGTGAGTATTGGATACTCGGCGTGTCATTGGTGTCATGTAATGGAGCGGGAAAGTTTCGAAGATGAAGAAACGGCCGCGTTAATGAACGAGTCCTTCATTAACATAAAAATTGACAGGGAAGAACGCCCTGACCTGGATCATATTTATATGGATGCGGTGCAGGCGATGACAGGCAGCGGCGGATGGCCATTGAATGTTTTTTTGACGCCTGCTTTGAAGCCTTTTTTTGGCGGCACTTATTTTCCTCCGGTGCGCGCCTTCAACAGGAGTAGCTGGAAGGAAGTTGTAATCGCTGTCGCTTCAGCGTACCGGAATAAAAAAAATGAGATCGAGGAGCAGGCAGAGACGTTGGTGAAACACCTGGTGGCGGCAAACAACTTACAGGGTGGAGCGACTGCCGGCGGGCCATCAGATCGCGCTTCGCTTCAAACGATAGCGGATAACTTACTAAAGACCGCAGATAAAGAATGGGGCGGTTTTGGCAACCCGCCAAAATTTCCGCATACTTTCTCCATTTTATACTTATTAAGGCATTATCATTTCTTCGGGCACAAGCCATCGCTGGAGCATGCCGTCCTGAGCCTTGATAAATTGATGATGGGAGGGATTTACGATCAACTGGGTGGAGGCTTCGCCCGTTACGCAACGGACAGGCGTTGGCAAATACCGCATTTTGAAAAAATGTTGTATGATAATGCGCTGTTACTGGAAGCGTTCACCGAAGCATACCAACTAACTAAGAAAAAAGACTATGCAAAAGTTATACATGATACCATCGGGTTCTTGCAACGCGAGATGATGTCGGCTGCAGGTGGGTTTTACAGCGCACTCGACGCCGATAGTGAAGGCGTTGAGGGCAAATACTATACCTGGGGTATAGAAGAAGTCAGGGCGTTACTCGGGGATGAGAGCGAAACTTTTTGCGACGTGTTTGATGTCTCGAAGACTGGTAATTGGGAACAAACAAACATCCTTTGGATGCCGGAGCCCCTGGAAAACTTTTCGGACGGGAAGCTGGGCGATTGGTCTGCAAGTTTAGAAGGATCCAAGGCGAAATTGTTCGAGGCAAGGCAGCAGCGCATCCGGCCCGGTCTTGATGACAAAATAATTTTGGGCTGGAATGCATTGATGATAAAAAGCCTTTGCAAAGCCTATGCAGCCACCGGCGAGCAACAATATCGTCAGCTTGCAGAATTGAATATCTCATTTCTCGAAAAAAACCTGCAAAAAAACGAAGAGCCATTTTTCTATCACAGCTGGAATAAAAAGATAAATTCCCAGGAAGCTTTTATCGATGACTACGCTG